>CAZNNK010000095.1:0-11523 GCA_964574085.1 uncultured Coleofasciculus sp. | reverse complement strand
AGCTGGGGGAGCAATGATAGATTTTCCTTGATAGTAGTGCAAGGGTATGAAAGGGCTGAAGGGGTCTTACCTTATGTCCTTGAAAATGAACCTTTTCTTGTTTATGATTTATAATTGATTCTATTCAACGACTCGAATCCATCCTCGATTTAAACCTTCATAAATGCGTTCAACTAAGTGTTCCTCTTCCATTGAAAGGGACTGTTTCGATAAAAGGGCTGACATAAACAGTTGTTGATCAATCCAGCTAATTTGACGCATATTCAGAATGCGATGACCAATTTGCTGGACGGGAAATTTGGGGAAGCAAACTTGTGCAGGTTTCATTGGGTCTTTAGCAGTGTTGTGTATCTCTCCTTGTATAAAATATATTAAAAAACTTATCGATTTTCTAACGTGATCAAATCAGCAGATTGTCAGTGATAATGACTGAATCTAAATTGTGATAAGTATTTATTAGTTAAGTGATGCTACCTAAGGAAGGATTATGATACGTTTCCCTTCCTTAGGTGATCTAAATCACAAAATATTGGGAGTGACACTATGACTTAAGCGGAATGGCACAGTCCTTAAGGCTGGTGGGCAATGCCCACCCTACGGATATCTGAGTATACCTTTTGTTGCCAATATTTAGAGGCTTTGACCTGTCCTAATTCTAATAGGTATGAGTCTCCTAAGCGCAGGGAAAGAGATGGCGGCGAGGAGTTAACTCCCAAGGCGGCGATGATTTGATCACCTAAGACTCGTCCAAGTTGCGGCGGTACAGCATTTCCTACCTGTCGAAATCCATGCCATTTCGTCCCATGAAAGCGGAACCAGTCCGGAAACGAGTGTAAACGTGCGGCTTCTCGGACTGAAATGACTCGTGGATAGTTAGGATGAATGGGACGGGGGGAGGTATAGCTACCCCGATCATATCCTGTACCTGCTCGTAGAGTGTAGCAGGGTTTGTCCCAGTCTAGGCGTTGTAGGCGACTAATGGCTTCCAATTGACCCGGTAGTGTTTGATTAAACCGTTCAATTGATGCAGGATTATGTCGGGTTCGCTTAGAACTGGTTAAGAGGGATTGATTCCAGTGGCGAGGATGGGCGAAATTAGAGGGATCGCTGATTATACCACGTAGCTTTTCTACGTAAGGCATGGCTAATGCCTGGAGTAATTTTAACTGAGGGAGTGTCAGTTCTACCCAGTCTGAGGTTTGGAGTTCAGGAAAATCATCTAAATTCGGTAAATCCGCGATCGCATCCCGAACCGTAAGGAATTCAGAGGGTGATTTCAGTTGAGGCTGAGGATAGGGTAACGGTTTAACTCCCACCTGATTTCCCAATACAAATAACCGTTGTCGCTGCTGGGGTACACCGAAATTAACCGCGTTGAGGACTTGGATGGGTTGAGTTATCTCATAGCCAGCGGCGTTAAACTCCCATTGCAACCGATTCAACAAGTCTTGGTATTTTTTCCACCCTAAACCCGGAACATTCTCCATCAGAAAATAACGCGGCTGGAGTTCTTTGACCAAGCGACAGAACTCAAAGACTAAAAGGTTACGTTTGTCACAAACCTGACGTTTCCCCATCACTGAGAATCCCTGACAAGGGGGTCCCCCAAATACTAAGTCTATGTCCATCCTGTCGCGATCGCTCACCCGAACCGGACGTTTTTGGCGATCGCACCAATCCCGCCAGGCTTCTTGGATATGTGTTCCTGTCAACTCAGTCACATCCGCGCACAAGACATGAGTCTGGGGAAAGTTAAACTTATAGACAGCCGCGTGAATCGGGTCTTTTTCCACGGCGATCGCCACATCAAATCCCGCCTGTTCAATTCCCAGGGAAAACCCACCCACACCTGCAAATAAATCAATAGCGACAGGTCGATACGCAAAATTTGCCATCCCCTCATCCGTTGCTTTAGCTCTATCCCATATTTTCACTTGGGATGGTTTCTGGAAACACCTGCTCCCTCTGCTCCCTCACCCCACCACCCGACTTAGTGACAATGCAAAATCCCCCTAATCACCTAAGACAGGGGGGAATTTTTGCGAATTATTGCAGGTTCACCGGAACGCCGTCTTACCTCAGCTTATGACCTGGAAAACCAGGTGGGCATCGTGGACACTCGTTTTAAGTTTCCGGGTTCATGCCCGGTCTACTGCCACAAGGTCTCTCGATTCCCTTTTATATACAAACAAAGATCAAAAAACACTATTGGCAGTCACCAACGTTCCAGTGGAACCCGTACCTCTATTTTAACGATTTATTTCAAGATGTCTACCTGAGTCCCAGAAGGCAGATAACAAATGGCTGTAAGGTTTATGGCACTCGCTTTTTCGCTTGTTCACCGACTCTCAGTTCCCCCCCTGCTTCCCTTGCTTCCCCTGCTTTCAAATCAGGTGCTGTCACTCTAGGCTAAACTGATGAGTATCATTGATCGCAAAGTATGATATTCGGGGTTATGGTCAGATGGTGTACAGCGAACCCCACTCCTATCTTGTCAAACTGGGGTTATTCCACTGGAACAATTGGCGCAAGAAGCATCCTGATGTTACTCCCATGTTGGAGGGAGCTAACCTAAATTTATTGGATTTGAGTGGGTTTAACCTGAGAGGGGCGAATATTCAAGGGGCTAACCTCTTTGGCACGGATTTGCTGGAAGCTGACTTGACCGATGCCAATCTCAGCAAAGCTGATTTTACGGGCGCGGATTTTAGAAATGCCCTTTTAAGCGGCGCGGATTTATCGGAAGCCCGGTTGATTAGAACGCAAGCTTTAGGTACAAACTTTGAGCGGGCAATATTCACAGGCGTTTGCTTAGAAGATTGGAATATTGATAGTACAACGAACTTGACTGGAGTTATTTGTGACTATGTTTATCTTAAGTCCCGATATTCTCCTAAGACTAAACGATATATACTCCAAGAACGCCGTCCTCATAGTGGTACATTTGAACCGGGTGAGTTTACCAAGCTTTTCCAAAAAACTCTGGAAACGGTTGAGTTGATTTTCCGCAAGGGGATTGATTGGCAGGCTTTTTTGGTTGCTTTTCAAGCGTTGGAGGAGGAAAAGGATAATTCTCCGGTGTCCATTCAAGCCATTGAAACCAAGCATCGAGGGACTGTAGTTGTCCACCTCAATGTTTTGCCAGAGGAGGATAAGGCAAAAATTGAGCAATCGTTTAAGCAGCGCTATAAACAGGAACTTCAACGTATTGAGGCGGATTATTGCGAAACGTTAGGGATTAGAGTTCAGTCAGAGGATTTAATCGCCAAGTATCGCCAACGAAATGCTGATTTTAAGGCGATGATTCAGGTTATGGCTCAAGCTCAAAGTGATTTTGTTTTAAAGGGGACGCCACAATTAGAGTGATTTGTCATTTGTCATTTGTCATTTGTCATTAACCGTACCAGAGAGTTTCTATAGATTGTGCGATCGCCTGGGGATTCTTCTGGGAGTTAGCATCCAACAAGACGGTGACATGACCGAGTTTGCGCCCTGGGCGTGATTGGGTTTTCCCGTACCAATGCACATACGTTTGCGGCTGACTGGCGAGTTTTTGCCGCTTTTCAAGGTAGTTGTTCTGGGAATATTCGTAACCTAAGAGATTAACCATGACGGCTCCCTTACACTTAAGTGTTGGCTTTGTCAAGGGTAATTCAGCAACCGCCCGTAAATGCATTTCAAACTGCGAGATGTCGCAAGCATCGAGACTAAAATGTCCGGAATTGTGGGTACGCGGGGAAACTTCGTTGACATATATCTGATGATTGGCAGTGAGAAACAGTTCAATGCCAAATACGCCCACAGCTTGTAGACTGTTGAGTAAGGTACGGGCGATCGCATTAATCTCTTGTTCCGTTTCCGGGCGAATCGGGGCGGGAATAATCACCCGACGGCAGACTTGATTGTCTTGCTGAGTTTCCACAACCGGGTAAACCACGACCTCACCGCTTACCGAACGAGCCGCGATGACCGCTAATTCGCGTTCAAAGGGGATAAATTCCTCAACCAGTAAAGGTGTATCGGCAAGTTGGGCAGAGTGTTCCTGGAAACGTTTGTGATCCTTGAAAATAAACGTGCCTTGACCATCGTAACCATGGCGTCGGGCTTTCACAACGAGGGGGAATTGCTGGGTATCGGGGTTGAGGGGTGTCTCAAATACCTTAAATGCGGGTTGGGGTAAACCAATATCCCGTAAATAGCACCGTTGGTGATACTTATCCAGTAGGGGGGTTAAAGCGTCTAGGCGGGGACGAAAACAGACACCTTGGTTTGCCAAGGGGAACAATGCATCCAGATGAATGAATTCATTCTCAAAGGTAATCACATCACACTGAGCGGCTAACGTAGCCGTCGCGGTGGCGTCATCAATTGGGGCAAAAACAGTATCAGCCGCGACGCTAACAGCGGGGTCAGTCGGCTGAGGGGTTTGAATCACCAAGTCCAACCCCAATGATTTCGCCCCATCTCCCATCATCCACGCCAGTTGTCCACCACCAATTACCCCTACTCGTTTCACAGTCTTAGGCATTCACAGGTTTAATTCACTCGCTTGTCAATCTTAACGGATTCTGGTCTCATCCCAAATCCGCTTTTTGAATCCCCTTTATCCTGTTACCTATTGCCTATTGCCTATTGCCTATTGCCTCTCCCCACCACAAGACTTATTCAGCAGACCCTAAATGGAGGGAGTTAACCGGAATTTGGTATCAAAAATAACAATTACTTGGAGACGCTGGCTCTATTATCACAGCTTAACCTGGTTTATCTCTATCAACAAACAGAATTACCTAAGGACTATCTATACAAATGGTTAGACGATTAGGGCGACGTAAATTTTTGATCTATGGCTCCGCCACATTAGGCACGACACTGCTGCTCAAAGCCTGCAGTGAACCACCAGCGCCGGATACCACCGGAGAGGCGACAACCTCGGAATCGGCGGCGGCTGGAGGCAATGGTGACACGATAAAAGTGGGGATACTCCATTCCCTAAGTGGCACCATGGCAATTAGTGAAAAGAGTGTCGTAGATGCCGAACAACTGGCGATTGAGGAAATCAACGCCGCCGGGGGGGTTCTCGGTAAGCAGATTGAACCGATTGTGGAAGACGGTGCCTCCGATTGGCCCACGTTTGCGGAGAAAGCCAGAAAGCTAATTGACCAAGATCAAGTCGTTTCTATTTTTGGCTGCTGGACATCGGCTAGCCGCAAGGCAGTATTGCCCGTCTTTGAAGAGAAAAAACATATGCTCTGGTATCCTGTGCAGTACGAGGGTCAAGAGTGTTCTAACAATATTTTCTATACAGGCGCTGCTCCGAATCAACAGATTGAACCAGCCGTGGATTGGTTGCTGGAGAATAAGGGCAAACAATTTTTCCTGATTGGTTCTGACTACGTGTTCCCTCAAACCGCCAACACGATTATTAAGGCACAACTGGCAGAACTGGGTGGCGAAACCGTTGGCGAAGATTACTTGCCTCTGGGAAATACAGAAGTGACACCAATTATTACCAAAATCCGGGCGGCGTTGCCAGACGGGGGCGTTATTTTTAATACTCTCAACGGTGATAGTAATGTGGCATTCTTCAAACAGTTACAGGGTGCAGGGTTAACCCCGGACAAGTATCCGGTGATGTCGGTGAGTATTGCCGAAGAAGAAGTCAAGGCAATTGGCACAGAATACTTGAAAGATCAGTATGCGGCATGGAATTACTTCCAAACCGTTGATACTCCAGAGAACCAGGAATTTGTCAATGCCTTTAAAGCAAAATATGGTGAAGACCGCGTGACCAATGATCCGATGGAAGCGGCTTATATTGGCGTTTACTTGTGGAAGCAAGCGGTCGAACAAGCAGGAACGGCTGATGATTTAGAGGCAGTTCGTAAAGCGGCTTATGGTCAGAAATTTGACGCCCCAGAAGGGATGGTGACGATGAATGCTAACCATCATCTCTCGAAGGTGGTACGGATTGGCAAAGTCGGAGAAGATGGGTTGTTTGAAATTGTCAATGAGACCGAAGCAGCGGTGGAACCGATTCCCTGGAATCAATTTGTTGCCGATACGAAGGGATTAGGCTGCGATTGGTCTGATCCGAGTAAGGGGGGCAAATATAAGTTAAAAGACGTATAAGAACTATTGTCATTGGTCTTTTGTCCTTTGTCATTCCTGACCAACAATCAACGTAAAAAATTGTGCTAGCAGGACTTTTAGATAGTCTCTATGGCGGGATCAGTATCGGCGCTGTTCTCTTAATTGCAGCGCTGGGATTAGCCATTGTGTTCGGACTCATGGGTGTGATCAACTTGGCGCACGGTGAGTTGATGATGTTGGGGGCTTATACCACCTTTGTTGTCCAAAATGGCTTCAAGTTTCTGGGAGAACCCTGGTTTGAAACCTATATTTTGTTTGCTGTACCCATTGCATTTTTAGTCACCGCCTTCGTGGGATTAATTCTGGAACGCGGTGTCATCCGGTTTCTGTACGGGCGTCCCCTGGAAACCTTGTTGGCAACCTGGGGGGTTAGTCTAATTTTGCAGCAGTTTGTCCGTAGCGTAAATTGGGTGATGGTGATTGGCATTGCCCTATTTTGCCTGCTGTTTTTTGGGGCGCTATGGGTGCTGTCTCGTCGGGCAGATTTTCAGCGGATTCGTTCTTGGGCAATTCCGATAATGGTAGTCCTATGCCTAGGCATTGCCTTGACGATTGGCAAAGTTTTAAGTGAAACTTCTACCCTGGCGTTAACGAAGCCTTGGTTTGGTACTCAAGGTGTTGATGTCACAGCGCCAACATGGATGCGAGGTGGGTGGATGGTGGAGTTATCGGAGGGTAGCTTTCAGTTATCGTATGTCCGATTATTTATTATTGGGCTAACGATTCTTTGCATCACGGGAATTTACCTATTTTTACAGCGTTCAGCTTGGGGATTACGGATTCGCGCCGTGACTCAAAATCGGAGTATGAGTGCTTGTTTGGGAATTCCTACGGCTAAGGTTGATGCTTTAACCTTTGCCATTGGTTCGGGTTTAGCTGGAGTCGCCGGTTGTGCGATTAGTTTGCTGGGTTCAGTGAGTCCGAATACAGGTCAGGATTATATCGTCAATACGTTCATGGTCGTGGTGGTTGGCGGCGTTGGTAAATTGGTGGGTTCGATTGTGGCGGCGTTAGCGATTGGGACGATGAATTACCTAATTGGTTCGGGTATACTGGCTTTTATTTTTGAACCGATTCAGCCGTTATTTGAGTTCTTTACCTTTTTTGCCACCACCAGTATGGCAAAGGTGATGGTGTTTGCCTTAATTATTCTTTTCCTGCAAATTCGACCGGGCGGGATTTTCCCCCAGAAAGGACGGTCTTACGAATTGTGAGGGAATTGTTCCCTATTCCCTATTCCCTGTTCCCTGGTTCCTAACCCATGACATCTGACTCTGTACTTGAAATTCCCGGACGAGACCGACGGCGAAAGCGGCGTCAATCGCTGCTGATTGAAGTGGGTGTGGTAACGGTCATCGCCCTGCTGCTGATTATTGTGTTTCCCTTGGTGCTGTCGGACTTTCGCCTGAACCTGTTAGGGCGATTTTTGGCATTGGCGATCGCGGCTTTGGCAATTGACTTGATTTGGGGCTATACCGGACTCTTGAGTCTGGGTCATGGCATCTTTTTCGCCTTGGGGGGCTATGCGTTGGCAATGCACTTGAAATTAGCCCCCTTGGAAGGCGATGCTTTGCCAGAATTTATGAGTCTTTATGGGGTGGATAAATTACCCTGGTTTTGGCAACCCTTTGATTCCTTTGGATTTGCTGTCTTTGCCGTTATTATTGTTCCGGCTGTCGTTGGCGGCTTGTTTGGCTATCTGGTTTTTCGCAATCGGATTCGCGGCGTTTATTTTTCGATCCTCACCCAAGCGGCGACAATTGTCTTTTTCAATTTCTTTAATGGTCAGCAGAAGCTATTCAACGGGACGAATGGTTTGACCAATTACCAAACCTTGCTGGGTGTTGATGTGAATGCTACCCGCACCCAGTTTATCGTTTATACCCTCACTATTTTATTGCTGATCCTCGCTTATGCCTTATGTCGCTGGCTGACTCAAGGTCGATTTGGGCGCTTACTGGTGGCGATTCGTGATGATGAGAGTCGAGTGCGGTTTTCGGGGTACAATCCCACCGGATTTAAAGTGTTCGTTTTTGCCATTTCTGCGGCATTAGCAGGAATCGCGGGGGCGATGTTCACGCTGCAAACGGGGATTATTTCACCGAAGGCGATGGATATTGCCTTTTCGATTGAAATGGTGATTTGGGTGGCGGTTGGCGGTCGGGCTACACTCGTTGGCGCAATTCTAGGGGCGCTGGTGGTCAATTTGGCTAAAAGCCTTTTCAGTGAAAACTTTGCTGAAAGTTGGCTGTTTTTCCAAGGGGGATTATTTTTGCTGGTGGTGACGGTATTACCCAGTGGAATTGTCGGGTGGTGGCGATATTCTGGGTATCAGGCGTTGCTGAGTTTATTTGGGAGGCGTAAAGCGGTGATTACTTACCCCAGTTTAGAAGAAGACCCAGAGGTGCAGCGAGAACGAGAGGAAATTCGTCATTAGTCAAAACACTGATTTCACGGATTTCTTGAAGAGATTGAGGTAGGGGAGTGAGAGGTTCGTCACACACGGATGACACTGAAAGGTTAATTCCCTATATTTGTTATTGGTGCTTTGTCATACTCGCTTTCATCGAGAAGCAAGCTACGTCCTTCGTCCTGGGTTAGCTAAACGTCTGCCAACTATGAATCAACCAATATTATCGATTGAAGATTTAACCGTTAGTTTTGATGGCTTTAAAGCACTCAATAATCTCAACTTCAGTATGGATACTGGAGAATTACGGGTGATTATTGGACCCAATGGTGCGGGGAAAACCACGTTTCTCGATGTGATTACGGGGAAAGTCCAACCCACTAGGGGACGAGTCTTATTTAAAGGACAGAATTTACGGCGCAAATCGGAACATAAGATTGTGCGGCTGGGGATTGGTCGGAAATTTCAAACCCCGCGAGTTTATCTGAATCTAACGGTGCGAGAAAATTTAGACTTAGCCTGTAATCGCCATAAAAATGTGTTTTCAACGCTATTTGGGCGTCCTGCTGCATCGGAACGACGCACCATATTAGGGTTATTAGAAACGATTGGTTTAGTTTCCAAAGCCGATTTACCCGCCGATTTACTCTCCCATGGGGAAAAGCAACGGTTAGAGATTGGCATGTTGGTGGCGCAATCCCCTGATTTATTGCTGGTTGATGAACCGGTGGCTGGGTTAACGGATGAAGAGACGGAAAATATTGCCGAATTACTGATCAATTTAGCCGAGAGTCATTCGATTATTGTGATTGAACACGATATGGAATTCGTGCGGCTGATTGCCCGGAAGGTGACGGTACTACACGAGGGGTCGGTGTTATGTGAAGGCAGTATCGATGAGGTGCATAATCACCCCCGTGTGGTGGAAGTGTATTTAGGACGAGAGTCCTCGATTAGCGCCCATCAAATGAAACTGCTGCGAATTGTCACCGCAATGGCTTGGTCTGATGGGGATTTAGCACCTGAAGAAGCGGAGTTGATTATTGCTCGATTGAGTCAATTATTTTCAACGGATGTTGAAGAACAGAAGAAGTTACAAACCGAACTCCGGGATTATTTAGCCGCCAATGTTGATATTGATGAATTGGTGGCTCAAATTGAAAGTCCTGAAGAACGAGAGTTAATTCTGAAGTTGGGGTATGAGGTGATTAATGTTAGCGCCCGCACGCCGAATGAACCGACGATTAATGAACAAGAAGCAGCAGCCTATAAAGACCTAGTGAAGCTTCTGGATTTACCGGAAACTGTGGTGAATCGCTTGGAAGCAGATTCCCTCAAGTCGTTGTGATAGATGCTTTCATACATGAAATGTGTTTTTTGTCAAATTTATTTCTGAATAAGCTCAAAAAATTTTGTCATTGGGGTATGCTTGTATTTTTTGAGTTTTGCCGACGCTAGCCAAAAAAATGACGCCAGAGTCAGGGTTGAAAGCCTGTGTGTTGGCAAATTGACTACAATTAACCTATGGTACTATAATATACAATTTTTAATATATCATACTACAGCCAAACAACAACGTCAAATTGGGCTTTTCCAGAGACGGCTGCGGCTTGGTCAAAATCTCATTACATTTACAAAATCAAAACTTAAACTTTGAACTTAAAAGTTTTATTTATAAAAGCTTCAACCTATAATACCCGTTCAGTTATCGGTGGGGAGGGCGGGTTTTGTTGATATGTTATCGGTGAATAGCGAAATTTAGTCCCTAAACCCGCCCCTACAATTGTGTCTAAATCTGCCCCCCATAATATCTAAATCTGCCGCTATAATTGACTTTGAAACAACGTTAAGGGCATAATTTTTACGTCTTGCGATCGCGAACTGTGGTTACACCCAGCGATGCTCTAAGTAGTCGGACAAAAGAAAACAGCACTGTACTATGTAAATAAGCTGTTCGGCATTTAAATTGGGATACCTCAATCGCTCAAAGGCAACAGGCAACAGGCAACAGGCAACAGGGAATACACAATTTAAATGCATTTTAGCTTAGACCTCAAACCCTTACAAATGACAAATGACGATCTCAGCCGTTAACTTTTATTGTCCCTACCTACTTAGCTATGAGTTCAACTGAGCAAGTTATATCGAAAGTCGATCATCAATCCGCAACGCCGTTAATGCTGCAAATTCGGGATTTGAATGTGTATTATGGCGAAAGTCACATTCTCCGGGATGTGGATTTAACTGTACCCGTCGGACAAATGGTTTGCCTGATTGGACGCAACGGCGTAGGCAAAACCACGTTACTGAAAACGATTATGGGGTTACTTAAACCGCGAACCGGTACAATTACCTTCGCCGAGCAACCGATTACTCATACCTCTACCGATAAACGGGCAAAATTAGGCATTGGTTATGTTCCCCAAGGACGAGAGATTATTCCCCGATTAACCGTAAAAGAAAATCTGTTGCTGGGGTTGGAAGCCTGTCGTCAGGGTAGAAGGAACAACGCCGAGATCCCCGAAGAAATTTTCAGCTTGTTTCCTGGGTTAGCATCCATGCTATCTCGTATGGGTGGAGACTTAAGTGGAGGACAACAGCAACAACTGGCGATCGCACGGGCGTTAATGGGGAAACCGCGATTACTGGTGTTGGATGAACCCACCGAAGGGATTCAACCTTCGATTATCTTAGAAATTGAAGCCGCTATCCGCCAAATTATCCAATCTACCGGGATTTCTGTGCTGCTGGTGGAACAGCATCTGCATTTTGTGCGACAAGCCGATTGGTACTACGCGATGCAGAAGGGAGGTATTGTCGCATCGGGTTCAACCAGCGACTTGAGTCAGCAGGTGATTCAGCGCTTTTTAGCGGTTTAGTTTTAGGGAACAGGGAACAGGGGGAGATGGGGCAGGGCTAATTCATTGTGATGAGAGAAAATTAGGGCGACCAGGACTATTCAG
>CAZNNK010000094.1:5922-11540 GCA_964574085.1 uncultured Coleofasciculus sp. | reverse complement strand
GCTATAGATTATGACAAGCGTCAACGAAAAGCTTAATCAAGTTTGGTCGGAATTACGAAAAACTGGAATCACCGACGATTTAACAGTTATTGAATACCTTGCCAGATTACTACTAGAAGAAAGTGGTGCAATAGTAGCTGTCGCTGATCACTCACAAATCCCAAGTATTGTACCTAACGAGACAGAAGATTTTGTATCAGAAAAAGGCATCCCGAAAAGACTACCTAGAGACTTAAACGTAAATATAGAAGCGATTAAACAGTATCTCCGTCAAGCAGCAGAACAAGCAGGAGACATGGCAACACTATTTGACCGTTATGTTCTCTTTCGCTTACCTTCCATGCTTCCAGGGGGACGCTATCCGACTCCTAGACATATTGTCAAGTTTATGCAGCGTCTTGCCCAACTTGAACCCAATAACCATAGTGTGGCAGACTTGGCTTGTGGCAGTGGTGGCTTTTTACTTGATCGCGAGATAACTAATCCTAGCAGTAGTGAAGTAACAATCGGTATTGATATTTCTCCGGAATGGAAACGACTTGCCTGGGCTAATACTAGATTACATCATTTTACTCCACGTTTGATCAATGGAAATGCACTTCAGGTTTGCGGTTCAGAAGAATTTACTAAAAAAACTTTTGACCGCATACTCATCAATCCGCCTTTCGGTGAAAAGATTGATGAAAAATTAGCAGAAAATACTCTGGGGTATAAAGTTAGTAGCCGCAGCGAAACCGCGCTGACTGCACTTGCCCTCCAAAAACTCGCACCCGCAGGAAAAGCAGCCATCTTAGTTCCTTCAGGTCTGCTATTTAGTAACAATACAAGTGAGAGAAAATTACGAAGACAGCTAATCTTTGACTATAAACTTGAAGCTGTCATCTCCTTACCCAAAGACGCTTTACAACCCTACAGTCCGTTACAAACTCACCTGCTGCTTGTGAGTAAACCCGATAATTTCGCCCAACCCTCAAAAAATGGAGAGAATCTAATCTGGTTTTGGCAGCTTGAACAGGACGGCTATCCTAGTGGTCGAGGTCGTGACTTAACTCAAGATCCCGATGAATCAGCAAGTGACTTACCCTTTGTCACCAGAGTTCTCACCAATCCGAATTCCCCTCTTTTATTTCCCCAACAAAATCCTCGAATAGCCATCAGCAGAATAGTTGAAGGTACTTCACTACTGGGCTTTGTTTGCCAAGCGACCTCGACAGAATTGACCTCGGTTACGTTTTATCCACAACCGAATGAAACCACCTCTGCATTCCTGTTAACTAAGACTGCACCCCTAGGTAAACAGCGCATCTGCGATCGCATTCCCTTGGATGGTAGCGAACCCTCACAGGTTGAAAATCCACAGCAGCTAATTAAAGAGCTATACGGAAAGAAAGACCCCGATCCTAAACGCCTATTCTCTCAACCTGTAAAAGCAGCAGCAATCTCAGTTTTACCGGAAAGCCAAGCCTTAGGAAGCAATAGAGTCAGACTCCTCGGTGTAGCGGTGCGGTGCGACACGATTCAAGCGCCAACCTACGATTTACGCCCAGAGCGTTATGTTGAAAAGCAAGAGGAACCGCGTTCGACTGATTCTCCGGCTGAACTCCTCAGCCAAATTTATCAAAACCAGAGAAAGCTGTCTCAGCACATTGAGAACCTATTTGGTCGCTTAGAACTCCCTGCGATCGCCAATCAACAACTTCCTTCTCCATTGGCAAATATAGCATCCCTGGGAATTCTCGAAAAACTGAATCCAGAACAGAAGACCATTTGGGAGCGAATTCAGGCAAAAATAGAAAAAATTGATAGCCGTGATCAAGATAACCCACAAACCGCAGTACACTTTACCTTAGAGGAGTTGCTCCAAGAGGATGACAGCGAGATATCAGAAATGACTCGTTCAACTGTCGATCTCCTGGAACGCCTGGGAGTAATTGTCCCAGTGACGATTACAACTCCTAGCACCGATGAGTCAATTCAGTGCTATCGTCGTGTTACAGAGCGAGACTTGTGGCAGTTCGA
The DNA here is from genome assembly GCA_964574085.1 of uncultured Coleofasciculus sp. Lineage (GTDB taxonomy): Bacteria > Cyanobacteriota > Cyanobacteriia > Cyanobacteriales > Coleofasciculaceae > Coleofasciculus. The sequence goes on along the minus strand of CAZNNK010000094.1, from coordinate 9,521 downwards.
CTGAAGCGAATCAGAATCAGAGGGGGAGAGTATATGAAATTGAAACGACTCTACCTAGGAGATTATCGGGTCTTACGTGACCTAGAGATTTGCTTTTGTCCACCCACTGAACGCCGCCTAACTTTTACTCGCAACTATAGCCTTGACTTTCTCGTTGGTGTCAACGGCACAGGCAAATCAACGGTGCTGAAGATATTATGGAACTTAATGCAGCAATTAGAGGGAAATCCTTACATTGAATATCCCTTTGAACTGGAATATGAACTGGGAACGGATAACCAAAAGCGCACGATTAAAATTTCCAATCGCCAAGAAGATCCGGAAACCGAAGAAATGATTTTTACCCCAGTTCCCTCAGCTTGGGAAAATAACCAACCTATTGCGATAAGTCGTGATATCTTACCGGAACTCGTCGTTGCCTTTACAACAGGTAGCGAAGGAGAATGGGATTTTGGTAGAGACCAAAACAGTTTGGACAGTGGCAATTTAGCTGAATTACAAGACTTGTCTCAACTCGAACGAGCAATTCGAGAGTTACCCGGAAAGCGAACCAACTTGGAAATCACCGAGGGACAAAACACAAGCGAAGGTAGTCGCTGTTTGTTTATCAAAAACCATCAGCTTCCTTTACTCACGCTTTGTAGTCTATTAGTCGATTTAGCAGAAAATTCTGATCAGTCAGGTTTAAAGGACGTTTTTCAAGAAGTATATATAAAACCCATATCCGGCTTTTCCCTGAAATTCCGTAAAACTCATGATCCCGCTTATTTAGGGGACTGGGATGATGTCAAGAGTTTAGCCCGGATAGCATCTTTGTGTCTGCATCAAGGAAGTGATTACCTATTGGTGTTTGACTTAACTAGCACTGGACATTCCATTGCTAAAGAGATTTTCAACAACTTCTCTAGTGGTTTGGAGCTATTCAAAAAACTTTCCTTACTCGCTAATGTGGATGAAAATGGACAATCCGTCTTGAGAGAAGTCAACATCTTTCTAGAACGGACAAATTCCCTGCATCCCGAAACCCATCTAGACGTTCCCCCCTTACACCTGTTTGAGTGGCTCAGTGACGGGGAACGTAGTTTTTTAGGTCGGATGAGTCTATTTACTTTGTTAGGTACTACCGAAGCTTTGATTATTCTAGATGAACCAGAAGTTCACTTTAATGATTTCTGGAAACGCCAAATTGTGCAACTCTTAGACGCTAAGCTCAAAGATCGCCATAGCCATGTTTTAATTACGACTCACTCCAGTATCACATTAACTGATGTTCCCAAAGAAGATATTGTCGTCTTAGATCGGAATAACAACTACACTCAGAGTTCATTTAATCCAACATTGCGAACCTTTGGAGCTGATCCTAGCGATATAATGGTGCATGTGTTTGGTGCGCCACATCCTGCTGGAGCATCCAGTGTACACCGTATTGAGCAAGAGTTAGAAAACTCATTAAATCGAAGTCCCCATGAACGACAAGAGGTACTCAAAGAATTGCTGAATAATGTCGTTGCTCAAGGATATTGGAGCTATCTAATTCGTCGCGAATTGCAAACAATGGAAAAGGAATGATTTATCAAGTAGAGTTACCTGAACTCACGCTTAAGCGACTGACGGATGTAGTTTACCTACAAATGCGTTTACTAAGATACGCTGCTTCTACGGAGACTCTAAGTCGGCAAACCTGTGAGCGTTACCTGAAAGGATATAAAAGGTTTCGAGGACGACATAAACAAATTGCTGATTGGCTTTGGCGAGGTCCAAAAAGGCGCAAACTTTTAGAGAATTTTTCTCAAGGTTCACGTCCAGAAAAACTTGAATGGAGCAGATGTTTGTTTCGAGAAGCGCTGGCATTTCTGACTAACCCAGTCGGTTATATGACACCATATAGGAAAAAAGCCGCCCCAGATTGGCAGCAAGCAGGCGCTGAGTTTCTTTGCCTGTTCTATGAATATCTGGGTAAAGAATTACCTGATTACTTTTTTTCAGAAAGAGGAGCAACCCAATTTAATAAAAATAACCTTAAATCTAATTTTTTTAAGACTAATAATCAACTTGAAGTTTGCCCTGCTTGTGACTTTTCAGCTACTCGTAGTCAAGTTGATCACTATCTTCCCATTAGCCTCTATCCCCACCTTTCTTGTCATCCTTTTAACTTAATTCCTATCTGTAGTGAGTGTAATTCGTTAATGGTTAAGGGAAATCATGACGTACTTCAGAAAAACTCAGGAAATCGACGTAAATTAGAAGATATATTTTTGATATACAAAAATTGTGGACTTGGAGACTTAACTTATTTAAAGCTTGAACTAGAAAAAGGCTATAGGTCTATAAGCTTGATGGAATTTAAGCCGCGTAAAGGAGAAAATCTCCGTGACTGTATCGACGCATACTGTAATGCCTACCAAATTCCAGATAGATGGTTGGAAATAGTGAAAACAATTGAAAACCAGCTTTTCAGTCAAATTAAACAATTTATGAAAGCAGCCAAAGGACAAAGAGAATCACTTAACATTTTTGACGTAGACCGTGGACTTACAGAACTGCTACAAAGCTTGTGTGAAAACCAAGGTAAAATACCCTTTGCATTTCCCATGTCTTGGTGGCTTGCCACTTTAATTGAGAGAGAATTAAAACCAGCTATCAGTAGTTCTCAGCAGATAGAGGTCAAAAATTTTCCCTTACTTGAGGAAATAGCTGATTGGATACGCCAGGATAACATACAACACCCGGCTTACATTAAAGAACCACACCTTGAGCAAGCCCGAAATTTAAGGACAATAGTAGCAGAAGAAGGGTAGATTTGTATTCTTTATAACCCACCCGACAAGCAATTTATGTTTTCTCGATCAATGGTTTCTCAACGATCGCGTAACTCCGAATCTGCCAAGGCGCTATCCTCAAGGCTTGCACTGTCGGGGATTCTGGAGACTGATCCACAGGACGTTCTAACAAATCCACGCAACTCTCTATCGCTAAACCTAAATCACTCTTGAATGAAACTTCCGCTTCTTCTCCCTGAGATTCATAACACCGCAGAATCCAACGATGGGGATTATCTTGCGATCGCTTGAACGCAATCACTACTAAATTTTCTGCCGATAACTCTAGCAAGGAACCCCCAGGGGGCAATGATTTAACACTCTGATTCCCCGTATTTTCCAGCCGGACGACTTGCAGGGGGAAGTTTAACTCATACCCTCGCTGAACGGTTTTCGCCCCTTGCCAATTCCCAGCATGAAAATAAAGGGCGTAAGTAAACTGGTGAATTCCGCGATCGGCATCGGGATGGGGCCACATTGGACTTTTGAGTAGGGTTAATCGCAGTTGAGAGGGTTGGGCGTCATAGCCGTATTTACAATCATTCAGGAGACTCACACCGTAAGTTTCATTACCCAAATCTGCCCAACGTAAGGCGGGAACCTCCCATTTGGCTTGTTCGGCGGGGGTTTGGGGTTTGGTGGGGCGTTGGATGGCGCCGCAGGGAATCTCGTAAGTGGCGTAGTCGGCTTCTAAGTTTAAGGGGAATGCGGCTTTGACTAATACCTGGCGTTCCTGCCAATCTACGGTTGTGGCTATTTTAAGGAGGGGTGAATCTGATG
>CAZNNK010000094.1:4784-5912 GCA_964574085.1 uncultured Coleofasciculus sp. | reverse complement strand
TCAGGATGTAGTCTTGGCAAAATTGGGATTGTCCTAATTGGCGAATAACTTGGAGACGCGATCGCAGGTTTCCTTGTTCTAGCCATTGAATCGATTGCAGTTGGGTTGGCGGTAAGGGATGTTGATGGTAATTGGGGTCAATATTCCAGGCGTCCCAATATTGTCCTTTGTCTTCAAAGGCTTGCAGTTGATTTCCGGCGCCGCTTAAGATTTCTCGTTGGTTTTGTTTATCAAATATGCTGCTTAAGTCACCAGTATTGGGATTGACGATAACTTTCAGGTATTCATTTTCGAGGATAAATTCGTTATTGGGTTGGGGATTGGGGTGATTATCTTCTGGGGAAGTATCTGTGGGACAAAGCCAGACTATTTTATAGCCGATCGCGGGGATATCTTTTGCCTGAAATAGCAGATGGGTTTGATTCTTCGCTTTGCTTGTATGGAATCCGTTTTGGCTGGGGATTTTTTCGCCGTTACTATCGTATATTTGCCAGGTTTGATTGTTGGTGATTGGGAACTGTTTTTTCAACGCAGAGGTTCGCAGAGGTTCGCGCAGAGGAACGCAGAGGGGGATAGTAATGAGTTCTGAATGTTGCCAGTTGAGGGGGTTGAAGATAATTAGGGGTTGGGCGTTGGGGTGAGGGGGTGAGGGGAGGGTGATTTGGGATGCGATCGCGTTTAGGGATTCGGCTATGATGGTTTGGGTTATTGTCTCGGCTTCTTGCCATTTTTGGTTGGCTTCAAGGAAGACTTCGGGAATGGAGGTTCCGGGTAAGATATCGTGGAATTGATTAAAGAGGACGTTTTTCCAGGCGGATTCTAATTGAGATTGAGGATAGTTTTTGTTGGTGATTAGGGTGGCGAGAGAGGCAAAGAGTTCGGCTTGATACAGTAATCCTTCACAGCGACGATTCCAGCGTTTTTGATCAGCGTGGGTGGTATAACAGCCGCGATGGAGTTCTAGGTAGAGTTCATTCTTCCAAATTGGATTAGGAATGGGTAATTTGTAGGGGCGGGTTTTACTACTATCGTTATTTGTTACCCTGATGTGACTAAATCCGCCCTCATCTCCTCTATCTCTCATCTCTTCCCTATCTTCCCTATCTTCCCTATCTTCCCTATCTTCCC
>CAZNNK010000094.1:0-4570 GCA_964574085.1 uncultured Coleofasciculus sp. | reverse complement strand
TTCCCTATCTTCCCTATCTTCCCTATCTTCCCTATCTTCCCTATCTTCCCTATCTTCCCTATCTCCCATCTCTTCTATATCTCCCATCTCTTCTAACTGATTCTCAAGATTCTGCAAATATTTCAACGCGGTGGTAAATTCTAAATTGGGGAAGAAGGGAGATTGTTGCCAACGCTGTGCCACGTTTAACATATCGCGAGTCGGACCACCGCCATGATCGCCTACACCGGGTAACCAAAAGATATCCTTAATTTTTGTTTGGGTTTGCCACTTAATCCCATAATTTGTCATAGTAATTGGATTCGTGTCTATGACTCCAGTAATATTAGGCGGCGACATTAAACTGAGAATTCGAGTTCCATCGGGTGATTGCCACCAAAAGAGGTGATAGGGAAATTCAGTGGTGTCATTCCAGTGTAGTTTTTGGGTGACAAAATAGTTAATTCCGCCTTGTTTTAAAAGTTGAGGTAATTGCCACGTAAAGCCAAAACTATCCGTTACCCAGGCAACTTGGCTAATTTGACCAAATTTTTCTTGGGTATAACGCTGACCATAAAGAAGTTGGCGGACAATGGATTCACCGTCAATTAAGTTTAGTTCGGGTTCAACCCACATCCCGCCAACAATTTCCCATTTTCCGGCGATGACTTGTTGTTGGATTTGGCTAAATAAGTCAGGACGATTCTGTTCGATCCAGGCATAAAGGGCGGGTGTTGTATGACAATAGGTTAAATTAGGGAAATCTTGCTGTAAACTGAGAACGGATTCAAAGGTTCGCACGGCAACATTCCAGGTTTCTTGAGTTGACCATAACCAAGCCATATCTAAATGGGCATGACCGAGTAGGTGGAATGTGGCATTAGGGGTGAGGTTTTGGGATAGTAAATTTTGGCGCAATTGAGTTAGCGATCGCGTAAACTGATCGGCATCAGATACCCTCTGCCAGTTAATCTCAGCTACAGCCGTCGCCAGGGTGTCTAATTGTTCGGGTGCAAAGGCGGTTAAATAGTTCTGTAATACGGTTAATTCATCTGCAACAAACCCCGGATCAATCGAATCTGTTGATTCATAAATACAGGATGATCGCATTAACCCGCCAATATCATGACCCGGACTAACTAACCGCACCATTACGGTAATAATTTCCCCAGGACTAACGGCTGAACTGAGGAGGATTCTAGCGGAAGAATCAAATAAGTCTCCTTGTTGGACTAACTCACCATTCACAAAAATTTTGGCATTTTCCGCCCACCAGGTTAGCGCCAGTCGTAAGGTTAATCCGGCTAAGGGATAGCCTTGTAAATCCTGGGGAATGATAAATTGTTGCCCGAACCACATTACTTGGCGTCCGGCTGACCAGATAATATAGCCTTTATCCTTGAGTTCAGCACTTGACCCGTTTACCAAAATATGGTTACTTATCTCCTTCAGCGGTAGGTCTTCAGACCACAGTTTCCAATTGGTCTGCACATTCACCTGAGTTAAGGCGCGGAGTTTAGCAATAGATTCAGAGAGGAATGGTAATGGGGACATGGTAATTAAGGATAAAAGTTAATCGTTAGCCATCAGAATTAAAAAAACACCTTTCGCCTTAATCCGCTTGGGGTTTAAAAGTAACGAACCAAAAGCAAAAGTAAGCTTTAGCTTACTATATTAAAGGCGTTGAACCCGTTTTAACTCAGATATTGCACTATCTAAGCCAAATTGTAGTGGCGTGACGTTGAGTAGCGCTTGGTTTAAATTTGTTTCTGTGCCTCGGCTGGGGGCATTTTTGACGCGGTTATCATTTAAGGTTTCTTCCCGCCATTTAAAATAAGCTGGTGATAAGTTCATGATCAACTCCCGATCTGCATTACTTAATGTCTCACTACTGCCCACATTGATGCGCCAGTTGGCTAGTATAGCAATCCTATTTAGGTTGTGGCAATTTTCAAAATGAAACCCTTGCTATACCTTGGTTTCGAGCATTTCGCTTGTTGCATCCTATTTAGGATTGCTATACAAGTTAACAGGTTCAATTGCGGTTACTGGAACACTGCTCTAAATGTTGACGTTTTAGTTCAAAACACAGGATGGCGGCGGCAGAGGCGACGTTTAAGGATTCGGCTGGGGAGTCAATGGGAATGGAAACCCAGGTATCAATTAAGTTGTGATGATTGGGATGAATTCCTTCGGTTTCATTTCCGAGGACAAATACGGAAAAGGGAGAAAAGGATAGGTTATACAGTGTTGAGGTGGCTGTGCCGCTCAATCCATAAATTGTATAGTTGGCTTGGCGCAATTGCTGGAGGGCTTCAGATAGTTCAGCACAGCGCAATACTCTGGTATAAAAGGCTGTGCCTGCTGAGGCTTTAATGACTAGGGGATTCAAGTCAGGACATCCTTTTCGGGGGAGGATAATTCCGTCAAATCCAGCGGCTAGGCAAGTGCGGATGATCATGCCAACATTACTGGGATTTTTGACGCCATCTAACGCTAAGAATTGGCGGGTTTGGGGTTTCTGGTTAGGGGAATGAGATTGTTCGCGTTCTAAATAGGTCGATAGGGCTTCCATCGCGGGGGGAATGACATCGACAACGACGCCTTGATCATGACGACCGTTGCGCGAAATTCGGGTAATGTATTTGGGGGATTCTCGCGAAATTTTTACATGGCGTTGTTTGGCTTGTTTGATGATTTCGTCAATGAATTCTCCGCTAGCATTATTGGCAATGAGAAGTTTATCGATAATAATATCTGGCTTTGATAAGGCTTCTAATACGGGTTTTCTGCCATAGACTGTGATAAATTTATCTCTGGGATGCTTGGTTTTTTTTGCTGTCATTGTTAGGTGGGGATTTTTTGCTCGTTCCCAATTTCACGGTCAAATCTATTCCACAATTTCAACTGTGTCAGTCCAATAGTGGCGTGACACACCTTATTTGATGAATTAGAATTACGCCCCGAAACCTTAGGGGCGCAAAGCTTTGCGCCCGATTCAATGGTAAAATCTATTCCACAATTTTAGCTGTGTCAGTCCGCCATCGTGGACACTGCCCACCCTACCATTCTGCTTAACTGGGAGTCGTTTGCTGCTGTGCTACCCATTGATCATGCAGCCATTTTTCCGTTTGGCGTCGTCCCAAATTGGTTGACCAGATGATGTCTCGCTCAAAAGTGATGATCTGCTCCTGTGGTCCGACAATTACCCAGAAATAACTGCCGTCGGCTGGGTTGTAACACTTCACCTTCATCCCGGTGATGGTAACGGTTTGGGGTTCCCCCGTTTCCTGGCGGATCTGTATTTGTTCGTCATGGGGCTTGATCCACTGAACGTCCATTGAGTTCAACAGATCAGGAGCATAGTTTTGCAGATAGGCGATCGCAACGTTTTGGGCGCTTTCTTTATTGGGAAGATCTCCATGACTTAGCTTGGCATCCATCCGGGTGATTCCCTTAAGCCGATTGCTATCCTGCGACACGACCACACTAAAGTGTTCTCCATAGAGTCCCCGATTCTGTTGATCGTCCCGTTCATACCGGAGATGCCAAACGGCTTCGCCATCCATCGTGACGGATTGACTGGTGGTGAGAATGAAGCCGCTGGGAATCTCTACCCTTTGCTCAATTTCAGCCAGTTGGTTCGCCGGAATAGAGGGGTTGAGTGATTGGGTAATCATGCTTTGCTGTTCGGGTTGTACGTCTTTGGATTTATCTAGGGGTGAGTTCTGTTGGCTGGTTTGGGGAAACTGGCTGGCACCCGTCAATCCTAGGGAAGCGCCAATCCCTATAACCACAGACAACAGAACCAGTACATGAGTGGTTTTGATCATGATTCCTGTGAAATAGCTTTTGTTTAAGTAGTTAATATTTAATATGCTAAATAAATACCAGCCTGTCAAGTCACGGATTAGCGAACCTCCGATTCAGCGCAGGTTAAGACGGATTCGTTCAAGCAACGCCTGTAGGCTATGCCGATCCTGCTGGTTCAGAGATGACATCAACTCAGCCACCCGGCGATAATGATCAGGTAGAACCTTCTCTAGCAGGGTCTCTCCCGCTTGAGCGAGTCGAACCACCATAACTCGGCGATCGCGGCTATCTTCTTCCCTCGTCACCAGGTTGGCTTTTTTCATGCGATCGACGACCCCGGTGATTGAGGCGCAGGACACTCCGGTTTTCTCTGCGAGTTGGGAAATATTCAATCCATTGGGATTTCGCGCTAGCAAAATTAGGATGAAAAATTTCCGCTGGGAAAGACCGTAATCTGATAAGTAATCCTCCAGATAGGATACAACCTCACCGGAAACGTGCATGAGGGTTAACCAGGTTTGTAAGGCGCTGATGTCTAACTCCGGAAATCGTGTGGCGAATACTTTTAGGGTCTCGGAGTTGGGAAAATCTTCTAATTCCAACATGGATTCGTTTCTCTATTCAGTGGGTGGACACAATTAACGTTAACGGTTGAGATGAGGAAACTCTTAACAGGGAACAGGGAACAAAGCCTTAAAATATTAAGGGTGACGTGTATGTGGATGAAACTTGTATTGATTGTGATACCTGTCGCTGGATGGCACCCAATGTCTTCCAT
>CAZNNK010000093.1:5323-11588 GCA_964574085.1 uncultured Coleofasciculus sp. | reverse complement strand
GCTGTAATGGGTCCAGATAATCCATTGCCTAGTGCTATTGGTAGTGAGATTACAGAGACATCAAAGGGACAAGGGAATGAAATCAATATTAACACCCGTACACTTTCTGTAACCGATAGTGGATTTATTAGTGCCAGTACCAGGGGACAATCAGAGACAGGGAGTAACGCTGGAAATATTAACATTGTGGCAACTGAATCGGTTGTCTTTGATGGCAACAAAGGGGGAGACTTTGACCCCAGTGGTGCATTTGTTGGGGTTCTGGAAGATGGGATAGGAAACGGGGGTACGTTAACCATTACCACACCCTCTCTATCGGTTACCAATGGGGCGCAGATTGAAGCAGAACTCAGAAGTGGTGCAACTGGAGATGCGGGAAAAATCATCGTTAACGCCAACGGTTCTGTTTCAATCTCTGGTGCTGATACGGGTTTATTTACTAATACAGAAGCGAATACCACCGGACAGGGGGGTGAAATTCTGATTGAATCCGGTTCGTTTATGGCAAAAGATGGAGCAAGGTTAAGCACAAGTACGGCGGGTGAAGGTGATGCAGGTCGTGTTGTTGTCAATGCTAATGCTATTCAACTTTTTGGTGAGGATACCGGATTGTTTTCTAATGCTGCTGAAGGGTCATCAGGAGATGGTGGTTTAATTGAGATTACTGGAAACGCTCTCATCTTGAAAGATGGAGCGCAAATTAGTACCGATACAGCCGGAACTGGTAATGCCGGGAACACAGTTGTCAATGTGGACAACGTGATTACCATTATGGGTGAAAATACAGGTATCTTTTCCAGTACAACCCCAGAGTCTACAGGAAATAGTGGCAGTATCTTTATTGATCCACAATTGGTTCAAATTCGCGATGGTGGAGCAATTTCCGTAGATAGCGAAGGTACAGGAACAGGGGGGAGTATTCAGCTTCAAGGCGGTCAATTGATTCTAGATAATGGTCGGATTTCGGCAGAAGCCGCCAGTGATGATGGGGGGAATATTGCTCTATCCTTAGACAATATAATCATCTTGCGCGAAGGGAGTTTAATTTCAGCGACAGCCGGGAAAGATAGTGGTTTCGGGAATGGGGGAAATATTCAAATCGCGACCCCATTTATTGTTGCAGTTCCTGGACAAAACAGTGACATTACCGCTAACGCCTTTGAGGGTGACGGCGGTAATATTGGTATTGCGGCAAATGCCCTCTTTTTTATTGAGTTTCGCGACTTAGATAATCCACGAGACGTAATCACGAATGACATTACTGTGAGTTCTGAATTTGGTGTTGATGGTACATTCTCGCTAACGAGTCCAGAGATTGATCCTGAATCAGGGTTAATCAAATTACCCGATCAACTGGCTGATACCAGTAACCAAGTGGTGAAAACCTGTGCGGCGGCTGAGGGGAATGTGTTTACAATTACCGGGCGAGGAGGAGTCCCCAGTGATCCTACGGCACCGATTCGGGGTCAAACTCTGTTATCTGATGTGCGCGATTTTGCCGCAACTGCACCGGAAAATCAGCCTCAAGCTAAACAGCCTGTTCCGAATCCAGTAGAATCGACGTCTGAACGGCAGTATCTTGTGGAAGCGACGGGTTGGGTAAAAAATGAACAAGGAGAGATTGAATTAGTGGCAGCTGTGCCTCAAGAGACATTACCGAATCAATACGCCAATTGCGTAGGGGCGCACTGACGTGCATTGGTGTCAACTTAAGTGGAAAACCCAAGCAATACCTTGACTCTACCCCACCCTAACCCTCCCCTTATCAAGGGGAGGGAACATTTCCCCCTTCACCGTTCACGTTAATGTCCACCTACTTAGTACAGAAGAATCTTATCTGTGAGCGGCAAAAACTTGTTCCGCTGTCAAATCTAACTGGGGAAAAGCCAGAGACTCGATGCGATCGCTTCCCCGAAACTGTCGAATTTGGTACTCACCATCGACTAACTGGCAAACTGAAAGGGTTGGTTGCTTGGGATTGCCGATATAGCGCCTTCCTCCCAAGCCCAAGTAATCGACAATCCAGTATTCGGGAATTAATAAAGCTTCGTAATCAACCAGTTTATAGCCGTAATCATCTCTCCAGTTGGTTGAAACAACCTCGACGGCTAAACGAACTGTTGTTCCTAAGGTAATAATAGATTCCTTTTTCCATCGAGGTTCCCTACCCAGTGCGCTGCGATCTAAAACAATAACATCGGGTTCGTACCCAGACATCTCATTCTCAGACTTAACAATGCACTCCTTAGGAATTAACCAAGATTTTTGGTATTGTCGAATTTCAAAATTGAATTCAGCCACCAGGAAACCGGCGACTTCCGAATCCTCTCCCGTCGCTTTGGGCATTTCGACAATCACTCCGTTGTGCAGTTCGTAATGGGCTTTTGAATTTTCGGGATACCAGGAAATAAACTGATCAAACGTGACGGGTTGTGAAAGAACTTGAACCATTATTTTTTTGTATCAATCTATGACAATTCTATGCTATCCGGGTTCTGATGCTATAGGATAAATGTTATGGATTCCATTACAGCGATTTTAAAATGGATAGACCACAATGAACTTTTGCTTGCTTTTGTTAGCTTACCTCACGGAGGAAGCTACTCCACTGAAAACTGCTGTAAGCCTGATCACGCCCTACTTTGTATTTTCCCAAAACCCCACACCCTACACCCAGCCTCCCTTGTAGCTTTCTTGTCAACCCTTCAGTTTAATCCACCCTGATCTTTCGCTACACTGAAGTTCATAACCCTATCCAAGCAACACCCGATACAACTCACCCGCTAATGACTACCGCCGAAGCTGTGTACGAACTCGTCAAAACCTTGCCCGAAGACCAAGCAAATATGGTGTTGGCATTTGCAGAGTTTTTGCGCCAGAAATTTCAACTGCGCCCATCCCCTAGATCACTATTACTTTCTAGCTACTTAGGCATTTTGAAAGACTCCCCCAACCTCAACGAAGATCCCGTCGAAATTCAGCAGAGACTACGCAGTGAATGGAAGTAAATTTTTACTTGACACAAATTTCGTCATTTGAAAGAAATTAGCCCGTAAATATATAATTTATACATATATGCGTGGAATTAACATGAGTAGAATATATTCTCAAGTCAAAACAACGATTAAGGGGTCTTGGAAGGGTTGGCGGAAACACCCCCGTTCTTTTATTGCTTTGATTCTGGGTGCTTTTTTCCTAACCCTATCCTTACAATCCCTCAAGCTGCCAGCAACGGCGGCTTATCCTCCGTTGGATAGGGGGAATCAGACGGAGGAAATCGTCGAGAACGGGGCGGAAAAATTAGGACCCCCCATGGCACCTCTCTACAGCCAAACGGATGAACCCTCAGATTTAGTTGAACAGGGGAAACGTTATTATCAAGCTGGACAATTTGACCAAGCGGCACGAGTCTGGCAAGACGCAGCAGATACTTATGCTGCATCAGGGTTCATCCTCAAGCAAGCCCAGGCGCTGAATTACCTAGCGTTGGCGTATAAAGAACTAGGAAATACGGAATCCGCCCAAAGCGCGATCGCTCAAAGTTTAGATCGTCTGCAATCCCAACCCGATACTGATAAGAATACCCGCTTACTCCTTGCCCAAGCCTTAAATACGCAAGGCACGATTCAACTGCTGCAAGGACAAAGCCAAACCGCGTTAGATACCTGGGAAAAAGCCACCTCCATTTATGAACAGGCAGACGACAAAACCGGACAATTAATCAGCCAAATTAACCAAGCGCAAGCCTTACAAGCCTTGGGGAAATATCGACGGGCAAAGTCTCTGTTGGAACAATTGGTGAGTGAGTTACAAACTGAACCCAATAGTCTGCTGAAAGCCAAGGGATTGAGAAGTTTAGGTGTGGCATTACAAAGCCTGGGTCAATTGCGCCAGTCGAAAGCTGCATTAGAAGCCAGTTGGCAAATTAGTCAACAGTTAAACTCACCCCAAGATACCAGTGAGGCACTATTTAGCATTGGCAATGTAGCGCGAGATTTACAAGAATATGCCGTCGCTTGGACGTACTATCAACAAGCCGCCGAATTAACGCCTGATCCCTTAACTCAACTAGAAGCGCAACTGAATCAATTGCGGATGGTAGTGGAGTTGCAACGCTGGGATATTGCCCAAGAACTCATCCCAATTGTCACCACCAAAGTCAACCAATTGTCTGCCTCGCGTCCGGCAATTTATGCCAAAATAAATCTGGCAGATAGTTTGATGAAATACGACCAAGCGGGGATGGCAAACTCCTTGGCAATTGATACGTCAAAACTCTTGGCAAAAGCGGTGAAACAAGCCCGACAAATTAACGATCCCAGAGCTGAAGCTTATACCCTGTATCAATTGGGTAAACTGTATCAGGCGAATGGGACATTAGACGACAGCAAAACCCTGTCCCAACAGGCATTAAAACTCGCTCAAGAAATTAACGCCGACGATATAGCCGCACGGGCGGGCGCACAATTGGGTGAAACTCTGCAAAAACAAGGCAAAACTAGCGAAGCCCTCGCCGCCTATAAAATTGCCTTTGATAATATCCAATCCCTACGCAGTGATTTAGTCGCGATTAGTTCCGATGTTCAGTTCGACTTTAAAGAAGGGATTGAACCCCTCTATCGCCAGCTTGTCAGTCTGCTGTTAAAAGAGGGGGATAATCAAGCCAACTTGCAACAAGCCCGTGATGTGATGGAAGCGTTGCAATTAGCCGAACTGGATAACTTTTTCCAAGATGCTTGTTTAGATACTAATCCGGTTGCCTTAGAAGAAATTGATACCCAAGCAGCGGTAATTTACCCGATTATATTACCCGATCGCCTGGAAGTCATCCTCTCGATTCCCAATCAACCCCTCACCCACTACGCCACTCTACTCACCCAAGCTGAGGTGGAAGCTACCCTAAAAACACTCTATTCCGCCCTGTCTCCCGGCTATCCGAGAAACGAACGGTTACAAGTCTCCCAGGAGGTCTACAATTGGTTAATCCAACCCGCTGAAGCAGCGATGGCTAGCCAAGATATTAAGACGCTAGTATTTGTCCCCGATGGCTTTCTCCGCAACTTACCCATGGCAGCACTCTATGATGGAGAACAGTATGTCCTGGAACAATATCGGATTGTCTTTAGTCCCGGATTACAACTGTTTCCCCAAGGACTCTCCCAAGAGGAACTGCGTTTATTAGCGGCTGGATTAACCGAAGCTCGCCAAGGGTTTAATCCCTTACCAGGCGTTGATGAAGAGATAGCACAAGTGTCGCAACAAGTCAACTCTAAAGTGCTATTCAATGAAACCTTTACCTTTGGTACATTTAAAGAACTGATTAACAACGAATCCTTCCCTATCGTTCACTTGGCGACTCACGGTCAATTCAGTTCTAATCCGGAGGAAACCTTTCTGCTCACCTGGAGCGATCGCATTTCCATAGAAGACTTCGATCTAATCTTTCAAAAACGGCGGCTGGGGCTACTACAACCGATTGAACTATTAGTCATGAGTGCCTGTCAAACCGCAGCCGGGGATAATCGAGCTACATTAGGTTTAGCAGGATTTGCCCTGCGATCGGGTGCCAAAAGTACAATCGCCAGTCTCTGGTCAGTTAGTGATGAATCCACCTCGATTATGATGCGAGAATTTTATCACCAACTAACGGATCTGAAGGTAAGCAAAGCTGAAGCATTGCGACAAGCACAGCTTAGTCTTCTGGAAAAGCCCTTATACCAACATCCCTATTTTTGGGCATCGTTCGTTCTGATCGGCAATTGGCTATAGGCTATAAGCATTCAAGGAAAGTTGATCATGACTCCAGCAATCTGCCAAACTCTCTTATCCGCTACAGTAACCGGGACAGTCTTGTTAACAGCCAATGCTGCTTTAGCACGTTTTGTTCCTTTAGAGTCGGAACATCCCATCAACAATAACCTGATCAGTGTAGACTTCAGTCTTCCCGACGATAATGTTCCGGAAAGCCCTGTTGGTGGGGGTGTGCGAGGTCAAGTACAGTTTGGTCTTCCCCAGGATGCTGCACCTCGTTCAGGTATCGCTGGGGGCGTCAGAGGAAATGTCCAGTTTGCTTTACCTGGTGGTTCTGCACCCCGTAGTGGTGTAGCAGGTGGAACTAGAGGGGATGTGCAATTTGCTTTACCTGGTGGTTCTGCACCTCGTAGTGGTGTAGCTGGGGGAACTAGAGGAGATGTGCAATTTAGCTTACCTGGTGGTTCTGCACCTCGCAGCGGTGTGGCTGGGGGAACTAGAGGAGATGTGCAAT
>CAZNNK010000093.1:0-5223 GCA_964574085.1 uncultured Coleofasciculus sp. | reverse complement strand
TTAGCTTACCTGGCGGTTCTGCACCCCGTAGTGGTGTGGCGGGTGGAACCAGAGGGGATGTGGAATTTAGCTTACCTGGCGGTTCTGCACCCCGTAGTGGTGTAGCTGGGGGAACTAGAGGAGATGTGCAATTTAGCTTACCTGGCGGTTCTGCACCCCGTAGTGGTGTGGCGGGTGGAACCAGAGGAGATGTGGAGTTTAGCTTACCTGACGGTTCTGCACCCCGTTCAGGTGTGGTGGGTGGAAGCCGAGGAGATGTGGAATTTAGTTTACCTGACGGTTCTGCACCCCGTAGTGGTGTGGTGGGTGGAAGCCGAGGGGATGTAGAATTTAGTTTACCGGCTGATGGGAAAAACCCCTATACCAGCACTGGTGGGGGTATCCGAGGTGATGTTGAACTATTTCTCCCCAGTGAAGATTCAGTTCCCCCAACCCCAGTGGATGTAGAAACATTAGAAGAAAATCAGGTCAGTGACATTCCTGCACTTACCGCATTAGTTCCGCCGACGAAACATGGACGCACGGTGTCACCTCGTCCCACAATCTATGTTTATTTGCCTCCAATTGGCGCACGGAAGGTCTTTTTTAGTATCCAAGATGAAGCAGGGAATTCTCATTATCACACCCTATTGAATGTCTCTCCCCAAGGTGGAGTCATGGCGATTACCCTACCCCCAGACTCACCCGCCTTGGAAATCGATAAAAATTATCTGTGGTATTTTGCCCCCATTGAACCGGGTGGAATTCTGCGACCCGATAATTATGCCGTGACGGGATGGGTAAAGCGGGTTGAAAATACCGTGAATACGCAAAAGTTTGCCGAATCTCCCGTGAAGCTGGCAACTAAGTATGCCGAGGCAGGGATCTGGTATGATACGTTGCAGGTTTTAGTTGAGGCTCAGCGATCTGAACCGATGAATGAAACCTATCGTACAGAATGGCATGATTTATTAGAGCAAGTTGACCTAGAAGCGATCGCGTCTCAACCCTTTGCCTTTGAGTAGAAGACAGAGAAATGTAGAGACGCGCCATGGCGCGTCTGGGAGCAGGGGGAACATATCATGAGTGATGACTCATTAACCAAGACGGAAAATCAAGCCATTGAACAAGGTGAGGGGTCAACAATTAAGATGAACCCTGACACGTCTCTACAGGCATTATTGCAACGCTGGCAAGGGGTTTTGCTGATTACGCCTTGTGTGGCAGGTTTCATTATTGCTGGCAGTTATTTGGGGATTTTTCGGGTTTTAGAATGGTTGATTTTAGATCAATTCTTTCTCCTGCGTCCCCAAGAACCCGTTGACGAGCGAATTGCTATCGTCACGATTGATGAAGAAGATATCGATTATGTGGTGCAGTGGCCCATGTCCGATCAAGTCATGGCACAGCTGCTCCGGACTATTAACGCCCAAAACCCCAACGCGATCGGGTTAGATATTTATCGAGATTTACCCGTAGAACCGGGATATGAAGACCTAGTTGAGGTGTTTAAAACCACCCCAAACCTCATTGGAATTACCAAAATTGCCGGAGATACCATCGACCCGCCACCCACATTAGCCGATAAAGATCAAGTGGGGGCTAACGATCTGTTCCTGGATAACGATGGCAAAAATCGCCGCGCTCTTGTCCTCGGTGAAGCTGAAAGTGGTTTAATGCAAGGCTTTAGTGTAAAACTGGCTTTAGACTATTTAGCCGACCAAGGGATTGAATTGGAAGCGATCAATCCTGACAAACAAATCTTCGGTTTAGGAAAAGCCACCTTTATTCCCCTGAGTAAAAATGATGGATTCTACAAAGAATCGGATTTGGGTTGGTATCAAATCCTGATGAACTATCGCGGCGGACTGGATCGCTTTCCGAATATTTCCATGACCGATGTCTTGGAGAACCGCATCCCAGCAAACTTCTTCCGCGATCGCATCGTTTTGATTGGGGCAAAAGCGCCTAGTCTTAATGATAACTATCTCACCCCTTATAATAGCAATCTAGCTGTCTCCACGGATTTAATGCCCGGTGTGGTCATCCATGCGAATATCACCAGTCAGATTCTCAGCGCCGCTCTATCAGGGCGTCCGATGTTACGGGCAACCACGAAACCCATACACTGGCTACTGATTGTTGTTTGGTCAGGATACAGTGCCACCCTTGGCTCATTCTATATCCACCGACGCTGGCTAACGCTTGGTGGGTTATTGATCGCGGTAGGAATTATTGTTGCCAGTTCCTATTTTGCTTTTCTCTACGGTTGGTTAGTTCCTGTGTTTACGCCTTTATTAGCCGTAGTTGTTGCGGCTACCTTGAGCGTCGGTCAGGTTTTGTGGCAAAATCTGATGATTTCCTATCAGAAATTAGAAGATTATGCCCATAACTTAGAAGATAAAGTTAAAGAACGCACCGCTGAACTCGCCCAAGCGAATGAGGAAATTAGTCAACTCAACGAAAAACTCAAAGCCGAAAACCTGCGGATGAGTGCCGAACTTGATGTCGCCCGTCAACTGCAATATATGATCCTGCCCACGTCTGAGGAATTAGAAGCCATTGAAGGATTAGATCTGGCTGGGTTTATGGAACCGGCTGATGAAGTTGGCGGCGATTACTATGACATCCTCTGCACGGATAATGTGGTCACGGTTGGCATTGGCGATGTCACCGGACATGGGTTAGAAAGTGGTATTTTAATGATGATGACCCAAACCGTTGTTCGCACCCTAGATGAAATTCGGGAACGTGATCCCGTTAAGTTTCTGGATACCCTTAATCGCACGCTTTACAAAAATGTGCAACGGATGAACTCGGATCGGAACTTGACCTTAGCCATTCTCAACTATACCGATGGCAAAGTTAGTATCAGTGGTCAACATGAAGAATCTATCGTAGTGCGTGCTGGGGGAATTATTGAACGAATCGATACCATGGATTTGGGGTTTCCGATTGCCTTAGATGATGAAATTGCGGATTTTATTGATCGGGCGTTAATTGAATTACAACCCGGTGACAGCATTATCCTTTACACCGATGGTATTCCTGAAGCTGAAAATATGGAGAATGAACAATACGGGTTAGATCGATTGTGTGATGTGATTCGTCAAAACTGGGATAAATCCGCCGAAGTCATTAAAGACGCGATTATTGATAATCTGCGCCAATTTATTGGCAAACAAAAAGTTTTTGATGATATTACGTTAGTCGTACTTAAGCAGGAAACTTAAACCGAAAAAATTCTAACAATAAGCATGAGCAATAGTCTAAGCATAATGTAATTTATGATATTATAACTTATACAACTGAGCAATCATTTCTGCCGAAACATTTGTAGCTGAACTATCAAATAAAATTTTTCCCATTTTTAATCCAATAACGCGATGACAATACCTTAGGGCAAAATCAACCGAATGTAAGCTAGTAACCAAAGTCTTACCACCCTGTTCACTCATTTGACATAGCAACTCTATTACCTCTCGACTCAACTCCGGATCAAGACTAGAAATCGGTTCATCGGCTAAAATCACTAAGGGATTTTGCACCAGAACTCGCGCTAATGCCACTCGCTGCTGTTGTCCACCAGAGAGTTGATCAGTGCGGGTGTAAAGTTTATCCGGAATTCCCACTTGAGTTAATGCCCGATGCGCTGTTTCTACCTCCAACGGAAACAATAGCGATAAAGCAGCTTTAAACAATGACCACCGTCCTAAATGTCCAGCATTAACATTGTGAATGACGCGCAAGTTATCCACTAAATGAAACTGCTGATAAACTGTACCAATTTGTCGTTGCACTTGGCGTAATCTCCGAGTCGATAGCTGGGAGAGATTATATCCTAATGCCCAAATTTCTCCTTGGGTGGGTTGCAGTGTCCCATTCAACAAACACAATAGGGTGCTTTTTCCCGCCCCACTCGACCCGACTAACGCCACCCGTTCCCCAGGGTACAGCGTGAGATTAATCTCCGTTAGGGCGGTCAATCGACCAAATCGCTGGGTCACACCGTTTAGCTGAAAAATGGGCGACGACTCGCTCATTTAATTTTGCCAATTTGACGACCGACTTTTTCAATTTGGGCATAATTGGAATTTTCTGTGGGAATAAATTGATCAGCCCCAAATAAGTCTAAAATTTCTTGGTGTTCGGGGTTATTCGGGTCAAGTTTGAGTAAGGCGGCTTGCACTTTCTGGGGAAAATCTTCGCCATAGCGTGACTTAGCATCGGGATGAATCACCCAATGATAATCATAATAGGTTGGCGTTTCCCAAATCACATCCACTTTATTTAAATCCACGTCTCCGGCTTCCACACGGCTTTTCCAGACTTGAGAGTTTAATGCCCCCGCCTGATAACTCCCGGCTTCAACCAGTTGAATTGTGGTATCATGGGAACCGGAAAAACCAACCTCTCCCTGGAAATCCTCTGGTGTCACCCCGGCTTGTTCCAGAAAATACTGAGGCATTAACCGCCCTGATGTGGAGGATTCACTGCCAAAGGTAAAGGTTGATCCTTTTAATTTGGATAATTCTTGGATATCCTGAATCGGTTGTAGTCCACTATTTTTATTAGCAATAAATACACTGGTAAATTCAGCATCAATATCCCGTTGGGCGATCGCCTCTGCGCCTTCAACCTGCGATCGCGCCTGTACGCCAGTTAAGCCGCCAAACCAGACGAGATCCAGATCCCCTACCCGAAACGCTGTCACCGCCGCTGCATAGTCGGTGACAGGTTTATATTCGACGGGTACACCTAACTCCGTTTCCAGGTAATTTGCCAACTTGTCATACAGCCGTTGCAACTTTTCCGGATCTTGATCGGGAATCGCCCCAGCGATTAACGGTTCAACGGTTGTCTCATCCGCTGTTTCAGACGCTGGAGAACAAGCCACTAGCGGAGATAGCAAGAACAGCAGCAACCCTGATACTACAACGTTTTTTAGCGATGCCATAGGCTGAATCCATAACATTATTTACCCAAGACAAATTTTAGCAGTAGGCATGGTGTACGGTGTGCGATCGCGCTTTCGATGCTGGTAGATTGGGTTTGTAGTAAGGGCTTCAGCCCTTAATTGTACGGGTTTCTTTTGCAGAATGCTAATCCATCTTGCTTAGGTGTGGCGTAACCCAGCTAAAATCGTGCAATAGATTTTACTGTTAAATCGGGCGCACGTCAGTCACCCGTGTCAACTTAAGCTCAAAAAGAAAGCAATACCTTGATCTGACCCCTCCCTAACCC
>CAZNNK010000092.1:0-11780 GCA_964574085.1 uncultured Coleofasciculus sp. | reverse complement strand
CCTTGGGCGGTAAATTCTTCTTTGATTTGGCTCTTTTTCAGAAAATATATCCATTCATCTAATGGCATATTCACCACTTCGTTAAAGTTGTTGACTTTAATCACATAATACTCGGAAAAAACCTCATAGACCTCGTGAATATTAAACAACTTCTGCTGGTTTATTGATAACCCTAACCTGTCTTCTAGATGCAATCCTCGAAAATCTAATATCCCTTTATATATATAATCCTCCCCCTGTCCTAGCGAAAAGTAGACAACATTGACGGAATAGACTTTTTTGATTTTACCGTAAGGTTCTCCTTTTTCCAGAAAGTCGGTAATTAATCTCGATGTGCCGTAGAGCATCCGATGAAAATAATCTTGCTCTGTATTGTTTTGCACTTCAATCAGAATTAATTCCCCCTGGTCATTTTCCGCCAGAATATCGACTCGATTTAGCTTGTCATCCTCGGTTTGTTGATTACTTTCACCTTCGAGGATGGATTGGATCTTAATTTGTTTCCCCAATAACTCGCTCAAGAACCCGGCTAAAACACCATAATTCGCCTTGTTTATCAGTAATTTTTTTATCGCCCAATCAAATCTTATGTGTGTTTGAGGCATAAGGGCATCAATGGGAATGTCTACCTACTCTATTTTGACAGATTTTCGCCCTGATGATTCAAGATAAGCGGTTCAATTCCTTCCGCCGTTTCTTCCCGTTCCGGCTCTCATGTTGCCCGGGAATAGGGATGAGCTTGGGTACGCTCAAATGAGACTGGTGGGTTTCGACTTCGCTCAAACCACCCTACGGTATATCAAGGGTTTCGGTAATCCAAAACGGCTTATTTGTATATTCGCTTAATTATCTGTAATACTTTAGAAAAATCATTCATCAGGATGTATTGTTGTTGCTGTTTTAGTTGACTGTTGGGCTGAGATTTAATTTTGCCTTCAGACAATAGATTATGGGTTTTAAAGAGTTTGATTAAATCACTGCTTTTGCTGCTTGCAATGTCGTCAATTGATTGGGAATGATCGGCTAAAGTTAGACATAGCCCTAGCATCTTGTTATAAACTTCATTCCACTCTGGTGCTATTTTTTGGTGTTCAATGTCGTCAATAATGTCAACATTAATTTCTAGTGTTTGGGATTCGATGGTATTAATGGCAGCCGTAAAAGCCTGATATGCGTTGGATATTTTTCTGGCTTTTTGGTAGGCAAGTCCTAGGTTGAGTTGCGTTTCAGTATGATTTACGGGAAAGGCTTCACGAGTGTATGTTTGTAGGGCGGATTGATAACAGACAATCGCATTTTCTAGATCTTCTCCCCTTTCTCCCAAAATTCGGTTTGAGTAGGCTTCTCCCAGATTATTTTGAATAGCTGCCCATTGGCAGGGAAAGGCGTCACGGGTGTAGATTTGTAGGGCTGCTTGATAATAAGCAATAGCATTTTCTATGTTTTCTGCTCTTTCTCCTCGAATTCGGTTTGAGTAGGCAGCACCTAGATTATTTTGCGTCATTGCCCAATCACTAGGAAAGGCATCACGGGTGTAGATTTGTAGAGCGGCTTGACAATAGGCAATGGCATTTTCTATGTTTTCTGCTCTTTCTCCCCGAATTCGTTTCCAGTAGGCTTCTCCCAGATTATATTGTGTCATTGCCCAGTCATTGGCAAAGGTTTCACGAGTGTAAATTTGTAGGGCTGCTTGATAATAAGCAATAGCATTTTCTATATTTTCTGCTCTTTCTCCTCGAATTCGGTTTGAGTAGGCAAGACCCAGAGATACTTGATTCATTGCCCAATCACTGGGAAAGGTTTCACGGGTGTAGATTTGTAGGGCTGCTTGACAATAGGCAATGGCATTTTCTAGATTTTCTGTTTTTTCTCCCCGGATGCGATCCAAGTAAGCAAGACCTAAATTATCTTGCGTACCTGCCCATTGACTGGGAAAGGTTTCACGAGTGTAGATTTGTAGGGCGGATTGATAACAGGCAATCGCATTTTCTATATTTTCTGCTCTTTCTCCTCGGATTCGTTTCCAGTAGGCAAGACCTAGATTATTTTGCGTCATTGCCCAATCATTGGGAAACATTTTACGGGTATAGATTTCTAAAGCAGCCTGATAAGAGGTGATGGCATTTTCTAGATTTTCTGCCCTTTTTCCCCAGATTCGGTTTGAGTAGGCAAGACCCAGACAAATTTGATTCATCGCCCAATCCCAGGGAAAGTCTTCACGGGTATAGACTTCTAGGGCAGCTTGATAAGAGATGATGGCATTTTCTAGATTTTCTGCCCTTTCTCCCCGGATGCGGTTGAAGTAAGCCAGACCCAGATTGTTTTGAATTAACGCCCAAGTGTCTGAGTTAATAGGGCGGCTACAGATAGTCAGCGCTACTTGATACCCCGTGATAGCGATTTCCTGATTAATTGCCTGATCCCCTAAAGGAAACTCTTGGAGCAAATTACTAAAATTCATTATATCTGTAGCCAGCATTTCTGCTGCTTCTGCTTCATCATCTGCCAGTTGTATCCCAAATTCGTGCAACACCCTAGCCAAGTTTTCATCTAAGAGAGCCAGGTTTTCCTGAAGTAGGGGATAGACAGCTTGCGGATCAACATCACTATCTGAAGTTACCTGTAATACTTGCTTCAGGAAGTTGCGTTCGTCGCGAAGTTGTTCTTTCATAAAGTCATTAAAAAATCAATGTCCGAAGTTTCTAATGGTTCAGTTAAACGCTTAAGCTGTCATGCATTTAAATTGGGTATTAGTAGCGAGTTTTCTGGCTCGCACTACATGGCTTTCGCCATTATTGACATTAAGGTTTAAATGCCGAACAACTTACGGTCTAGTTCAGCAAGGGTCATTGACTTGTTCACAGGCGCCAATACTCACCCAGGTGCTGGCTCCATCTTGATAGTGTTCTTTTTTCCAGATAGGAGCGTTATGTTTTAAAGTATCAATGGCATATTTACAGGCAGCAAAGGCTTCTGAACGATGGGGACAGCCGACGGCAACTAAGACGCTAATTTCACCAATTTGTAGGCGTCCGATGCGATGGTGAATGACGACGCGCTTAACATCCGCCCACTTCTCTCGAATGTCTTGGGCAATGGTGGCAAAGACGCGCAATGCCATGGGTTCGTAGGCTTGATATTCCAGTGACACAACGGGTTTGCCTTCGGTTTGGTTACGCACAGTGCCACTCATGACGACAACGGCACCATTGGCGGGATCATCGGCGAGGGTATAGACATCGGCGAGGGATAGGGGGGCAAAGGTGATGGCAAAGTTATCATTGGTTTGCGGTTTTTGGGGAGAGGCTATAGACATGGCGACTTTGTGGGTAGATGGAGAATAAGTAGGTGGACACAATAAAAGCTAACGGTGGAAATGATCATTCGTCATTTGTCATACTCGCTTCCCTTGAGAAGCAAGCTACGTCCTTGGTAAGGGTTTGAGGCTTGTTTACAAAACAAGCGTGAGCGTGCCGTTTTCTTTTGTCCGACCTACTTAATTTTCTTTTTAGCGCACAGGTGCAGGGAGATTCCAATATTGCTACGATGCTCTAATTGAACAATTCCCCCCTACCCCCCTCGTTCCTGACAGGTGTAGGTTTTTTATTTTAGGGTGGGGACAAGACAAGGAGGACAAGGAAGGAAAGAAGACAAGGGGGAAAACCGTACAGAATTCGGTTCGGTCAAACTAACTTCTAAAAGCCGAAACACCCTATTTTTCGTTCTCACTCTTCCTTGTCTACGGTCGCTGAGCGAAGTCGAAGTGATGGTCTACCTGTCTCCCTTGTCTTACCTAAACCCCCATCTTAAAAAACCTACTGGACTGACACAGCTAAAATTGTGGATTAGATTTGACCATTGAATCGGGCGCAAGTCTTTGCGCCCCTACGGTTTCCGGGCGTAATTCTAATCCACCAAATAAGGTGTGCCACGCCACTACCCTTGTGAGGGGGGAAAGGGGAGGGGTCTAACCCCTCAGTTAATGACCAGCAGTATCCTGAGCTGGCAAAGGATCTGCTGAGGGAGAGGTTTCACGCGAAATTACGATGACCAGAGGATGCCTTAAGCGATGCTAAGCGTGATATAACGTTTTGAGGATAGTAGCACTCTGAAGGGCTGTGGTAAGTTTGGGGCAATCAATACTAACGCTGTAAACTAATTTAGCTGATCTCTTGCTGACCTATTGATAATTGTGTTTAACAATGACTAACCTACGCGGCATCTCCTCCCATACTTATTCTCTTATGTCCAATCTGTTGTCTAACAGGTCTATCGCAGGGTTTTAATGGAAACCTATCTAAATCATCCCACCTTTGGTTTACTCTTTCGTGTTTGCATGGTTGAAGACAACCAGGAACTGTTCACCACCCTTTACGCCCAGCGCCTATTTTTTTTGGTGACGACAGGCTCGAGTGGTTTGGCGTTTGAACCGATTAGTCGTTCAGATGCTCGCCTTATGGTGGAAAATCGTCTCCGCATTCTCCGTCGTATGGGTGCATCCAAGGATTTTGAACAGCTTCAGAAAATTCATAAGCAAACGTTCCAATGAGCAGTAGCGGTTGGTTTTTGGATGATTCACACCCTCTCTTGTGACTCCCTTATGGCTCATCTCAAATCATGACAGGCTCAATTCCAGAACGTATTGCTCAGATTCGCCAACAGCTACCGCCCGACGTGCGGTTAATTGCTGTGACTAAACGAGTGTCAGTCGAGGCGATACGCGAAGCCTATAATGCTGGCGTGCGCGATTTTGGCGAGAGCCAAGTTCAAGAGGCGGCGGCTAAACAGGACGAACTGCAAGATTTGCCTGACATTACCTGGCATTTGATCGGACATCTTCAGCGCAATAAGGCGAAAAAAGCCTTAACTCAATTTCAGTGGATTCATTCCTGTGACAGCCTCAAGTTAGCCCAGCGACTGAATCAGTTGGCTGGTGAGTTGGCTGTCAGCCCCCAAATCTGTCTGCAAGTCAAAATCATGCCTGATCTCCATAAATATGGTTGGACGATACCGGAATTGCTGGAGATTCTTCCTGAACTGGATCAGTGTAAAGCGTTGCAAATTCAGGGGTTAATGACGATTCCACCGTTGGGATTGTCCTCCCAGGAAACTCTGGGTGTCTTTGAGCGGACTCGTGATCTGGCCGATGAAATTGGACGGCAAAATTGGTCAAAGTTGCGAATGCAGCAGCTTTCTATGGGAATGTCAGAGGATTATGCCCTCGCCATCCAAGCGGGGGCAACGATGGTACGACTCGGGCGGATTATTTTCGGTGAACGCGGGGATTAAGTCGGCGAGGAATGGAGCAATCAATTATCATGAGCAAGCAACTGCTGTATAGTGCCAAAATAACTCTTATGATAAGTATTGTCTTGTAAGTAATCCCTGAGTGTTTTCGCCGCTATGGGCATCGAACTACCCGTTTGACTAAAAGCGGGTGTATACTAAGGGCTTACTTTTGACAAGCTCCGGTGGTAGGAAATGTTAGGCGATCGCGGGGTAAGCTAGCCGTTTGCTTGAGGTTTTGGTCTCAACCCCCAAGAGTTAAGAACCGATACCTCAACGAGGGTCGATTATAGCGTTTCCCCAACAAACCCTAAAGTTGTGATGGAGAGTAGTTCCAATGAACAATATCTTTAACAAGCTGCGAGATTTTGTGGTCGGTCCCAATGATCCCGAATATGAGTATGAATACGAGGACGTGGATGGTGAGACCTATCAAAATCTATATCAGCAAGAACCACCTATGCCAGCGCCTGCGGAGGAAGAACGTCCTCCTCGACGTCGGGTTCGGGAACGTCCTGTTGTAGGATCGGATTCAGGAATGGGAGCGGTAAACATGAATAATGTGATTGGTATGCCGGGAGCGGTCAACGGGATTTCGGAAGTCGCCGTGATTGAGCCGCGTTCGTTTGAAGAAATGCCCCAGGTGATTCAAGCTCTGCGAGAGCGCAAGTCTGTGGTTTTAAATCTAACCATGATGGACCCTGATCAAGCTCAACGAGCTGTGGATTTTGTGGCGGGCGGAACGTATGCGATCGATGGTCATCAAGAGCGCATTGGTGAAAGTATTTTCTTGTTTACACCAAGCTGTGTCCAGGTAAGTACTCAATCGGGTGTCATCCACGAAGTTGCTGAACAAACTCGTGGGTCACGTTCAGCGCCTCCTCCCAGTTGGACGTCTGAGCCGGAACGTATGGCTCAGTAATTCAATTGAGATTGTCGAACATCGAATGTCGGTTCACTAAAGGAAGGGTGGGTGTCTATCAAACTTGGCATAATCGGCGGCGGGGTAATGGGAGAAGCGATTTTATCCCGCCTGCTCGCACAGCAAGTTTATCGCTCTGATCAGGTGCTGGTCAGTGATCCCCAAGCCCAGCGACGAGAGGATTTAAGCCAGCGCTATGGGGTTAATGTCACCTCGGATAACGGGGTGACGGCTAAAGCTGGCAAGGTTTTACTTTTGGCAATTAAACCTCAAGTGTTTAAGGCGGTGGCGAGTGACTTGTCACAGGATGACCATAATCCCTCAGCTTCCGAAACCCTGCCTCTGGTGATTTCGATTTTAGCGGGTGTATCTTTAGGGAAACTCGAAGCCGTATTTGAGCATCAGCCAGTCATTCGGGCGATGCCCAATACCCCAGCCACGGTAGGAGCAGGAATAACCGCGATCGCACCCGGAAAAACTGTCACGGCTAAGCATCTACAGGTGGCAAAAACCCTTTTGGGTGCAGTGGGTGAAGTGGTGGAGGTGTCGGAATCCTTAATGGATGCTGTTACTGGATTATCAGGATCGGGACCGGCTTATGTGGCAGTGATGATTGAAGCCTTAGCCGATGGGGGTGTAGCTGCCGGACTACCCAGAGCGATCGCGTCTAAATTAGCACTTTCCACGGTATTGGGAACAGCACAACTGTTACAGGATAAACAACTCCATCCCGCTCAGCTTAAAGATCAAGTGACAAGTCCAGGGGGCACTACAATTGCGGGAGTGGCTGAATTAGAGCGTTCTGGTTTCCGTTCAGCGCTGATAGAAGCTGTACAAGCCGCTTATCGGCGTTCTCAACAACTGGGTCAATAGGATCGTCGTTCGTCTTATGTCATACTCGCTTTCATCGAGAAGCAAGCTACGTCTTATGTCAGGGTTTGCCCGTTCCTCGTGTCCCATTCCCTATTTCATAGACAATAGACGATGCCACCTCATTATTCTTGGATCATTCCCATCTATAACGAAGAAGAAACCCTCCGGGAAATGTATCGTCGGATCAGCGCTGTCGCCGATCGCATGGATGGTCTGGTAGAATTCATTTTAATTAATGATGGCAGTCGCGATCGCTCGCTACAGATTATCCGAGAACTGCACCAGCAAGACAAGCGAGTCTGTTATCTGAGCTTGGCACGCAACTTTGGTCACCAGATTGCTGTAACGGCGGGTCTGCATTTTGCCCGAGGGCAGGTTATTGTTGTCCTAGATGCGGATTTGCAAGACCCACCTGAGTTGATCCCCGATATGGTGGAAAAATGGCGGCAAGGTTATCAAGTGGTTTATGCACAACGCCTTAAACGCCGAAAGGAAACTGTGTTTAAGCGCTTCACTGCTTATGTCTTTTATCGTTTACTCAAGTCTCTAGCCGAGGTGGATATTCCCACAGATACGGGTGATTTTTGTTTAATGGATCGGCAAGTTGTCGATTTGCTTAATGCCATGCCCGAACAAAACCGCTACATTCGCGGCTTACGATCGTGGGTAGGTTTTCGGCAAACTGCAGTTCGGTTTGAACGTGATCCCCGTTTTGCTGGGGATGTCAAATACACATTTCATAAATCGCTAGGGTTAGCCGTAAACAGTTTAGTCTCATTCTCCAAAGTCCCGTTACGACTATCCACCTATCTGGGATTGCTGTCGGCGGCGTTAGCTTTATTCATGTCAGTGTTAGTCCTGTACTGGCGTTTAACCTCACCCGATTCTCCTTTAACAGGATTTGCCACGATCGCGATCGCGATTTTCTTTCTGGGATCAGTTCAGCTTATCAGTATCGGCATATTAGGGGAATATATTGGGCGAATTTATGAAGAGGTCAAAGCCCGACCCCTTTATACCTTAGCAGAAGTGGGTGGTTTCCCTGAGCAATCTCGATTCCCAACCCATTGATTTTGAGAAAATTTTACAAAAAAATATTTTACAATCAAGCAATTTTCAAGGAAATATGCATAAAAAATATAAATATATTTTTAATTTACCTAAAAAATATTTACGTATTTTAATTGTTACGTTATTAATTCTTGGTGTATTCTTTCGATTTACCAACCTGGAACAAAAACCCTATTGGGGTGATGAAAGCCTCACATCACAACGAATTTCTGGTTATACCGATCAGGATTTCCAAGCGATAGTCTTACAAGGCGAGGAAATGAAGGTAGTCGAAATCCAAGACTATCAACGTCCCAATCCCCAAAGAGGTTTACTTGATGCCATAAATGCTTTGGTGAAACATGGCGAACATCCACCGCTCTATTACTTGATGGCGCGATTTTGGATGCAGTTATTTCAAAATATCGTGACTACACCCAGAAGTTTGTCAGCTGTGATTAGCTTGGTGGCAATGCCTTGCATCTATTCACTGTGTTGGGAACTATTTGAGTCGTCATTAGTCGGATGGATTGCCATGGGGCTTCTAGCGATTTCTCCCCTTCAGATACTCTATGCCCAAGAAGCACGGCAGTACAGCCTTTGGACAGTGACTGTATTATTATCAAGCTGGGCATTGCTGCGAGCCATGCGTCTCCACAGTAAACTGAACTGGGGGGTTTATGCTGTCACTCTGGCACTGGGATTCTATACGCATTTGATTTCTGTAATTGTTGCAATTGGACATGGTATCTACGTACTTCTCCATGAAAGTTTCCGATTTAGTAAAACGCTGATTGCTTACTTACTGGCATCTTTGGCAGGAAGCTTACTTTTTACCCCTTGGATTGGAGTGATGATCGCTGATTCACAAGTCGAAAATCCATCTCCAGGTTGGAGTAAAACACCTACACCACTACCATCGTTAGTCCAAAGTTTGCTGGTGAATATTAGCCACATTTTTGTCGATTTCAATGATAGTTTCGTTTATAGAAAATTGTGGATTTATGCCTTGATATCTATCCTCATATTATACGCTATTTACTTTTTATGTAATCACACGCCCAAGCGGGTTTGGCTGTTTGTCTGTTTATTAATCGCAGTCCCCGCATTATTTTTAGTACTACCCGACTTATTAGCAGGAGGAAGACGCTCGACTCCACTGCGCTATTTTATCCCGTCTTCTTTGGGCATTCAGATAGCGGTTGCCTACTTGCTTTCTAGCAAAATTACTCCGGGTGTAAATGTTAAAAAGTTACCACAGAAGCTATGGCAACTAATTACAGTCGTTATCATTTCAAGTGGAGTTTTTTCAGGCGTTCTCATATCTCAAACAGATACATGGTGGACGAAAGGTCGAGAATACTATCATACTGAGGTGGCTAAGATTGTTAATCCAACAGACCAGCCCTTGGTTATAGCAACATGGTTCGATATGCGTACTCTCAGTCATTCATTGGCTCCCCATGTTGTTCTGCAAGATATTCGCCCGCTGCAAGAGGTTAATTCTGTAGGCAAGGGTTTCAGTAATGTATTCGTGTACCAGTCTAAAGCAGCATTGGACTATTTGCTTGAAGAAAATCCCAACTATACAATAGACAAAACCTGGAAATGGAAACGGCAAACCACCCCGGTTAATACAACTCAAACAACTCTATGGAAATTAAAAAATAGAGACAAAAATCATTAACGAAACTATGAATTTACCTTTTACTCATGCTAACCGCAAAACAGCACAGATTCATGCTGCTGTAGTCTTTGTCAGTGTAATTACAGTCATTGCAGCGCTGACGCTACTGATAGTTTTGGTTCATACAGTGGCGACGACAACGATTCCCTTCGATAGCGATGAAGCTGAACACGCGGTTGATGGTTGGCAAGTTTACCATAGCCTGATTAGGCTCAATCTAGTAGACTTGTTCCAAGCAATTACCAGCCAAGCATTCTACCCGTTTATCAACTCATTCGTTGTCGCGATCGCGTACTTATTGGCTGGAGCTAGTGTTGTCTCCAGTCGTATACCATCCGTATTATTCTTTGCACTTACAGTGTTTGGCTTAGGTTGGCTCATCTTTACGATTGCTCAACGACAAGAAGACGCCGTGAACCCAGCCGATCAATGGTTTCCCTGGACAGGTGCTATTTTCGCGATCGCCCTGGCTATTACCAGCCCAATTTTTGTCACCAATGCCGTCCTTTGTATGCTGGAAATGACGGGTGCGATGCTAGCCATTCTGCTAATGCTGATTGGGGATCAGATTGATCAAATCCGCCACCAACGTTCCCGCCTGATCGGGATGGCGATCGCGGCTTTCGTGGTCATGGCAATTGTGTTGACTAAATACTCCTTCGGCTTATTCTACATCCCTGGACTACTCGTCGCCTTAGTCACCGCCACCAAACCTGGGAAATTGGGTCGTCAAGTCTGGCTAGAAACAACTGTAGTCCTGGGTATCTACGCCGCTGTCTTGGTTTTATGGATTCTGGTCACGGATCGAGCAACAATGTGGATGTTCTTTACCAATCACCCCAGCTACGTGGATGTTTGGTCGGTCGAGAATTTTCTCTACTACCCCATTGTCTGGCTTAACGAATACTCAACCAAAAAGCCAGTCGGACTTCTTTCCCTCACCTTCGCCGTCATCGGCGCTGTTCGCTATTGGAAACATCTACCGGTGCGGGTAGCGGTTTGGTCTATTTTGGCTGCAACCGTCGTACTCGGGATTTCAACGACCAACTCTCAACGACATATACTGGTTATCGCACCGGCAATCTGGATGCTGGCTGGACTTGGACTGGTTAAGGTATTGCAATGGCTTAATCGTAGAATAAAGACTCGCCCCTTCGTTGTCGGTACAATCGGATTAATTTGGGCTTTACTGATTGTTTGTGCCATAGAACCTGCTTCACAACTACACGCTCGATTGATAAAAGTGTTTGAAGGGTTACCCGTCTATGCCGAAATGCAGGAGTTCGGACTGCAAGGCGTTGACCTAAATCAACCTGTTCTGCTACTAGGATTCAATACTGATCAATATAATCTATTGGCTATTCGCTGGCGTGCCGCCGTACTTTCTGGCAAACGCTTAGAGGATCTCAACATTGATCAGTTTCCCTTTGAACAGCGTGAAATTTATTTGCGACGCACAGGTCGCAAGCCTCAGAAAGTTAGCGTTGATCCCAGTTTTCCCCGCCAACCCTTGGATGCTATTCTCGATAGTGGCTATTATGCTTACATTATTGAGACTCGTAATCTGCAAGAGCAATCCAGCATTCTCCATTCTGAGCAACATTCACTAGACAATTATCCTATGATTGCCCAGCAATTCTATCCCTGGTTAGTCACTGTTTACAAGATAGAAAATTAAGACTATTAGTTTAATTCGTGAACGGAATCATCAATATGCTAGCTGGCTTACCGTTACTCTCATTATTGCTTCTCTTTCTAATTTTCCAGTATCCAGGTCAAGACTGGCGGGGTTCTGTCTTATCCGCAGCGATTGTCTGGGGAGTTTTGATCACGGTATTTACTGAAACGTTAAGTCTATTTAGAGTCTTGACATTTAGTTCAGTATTAGTCTTGTGGCTGATTACAGATATCGCACTCTTGTTTATCTATTATCGACTGGTTAAGAGAGGAAAGCGATCGCTA
>CAZNNK010000091.1:0-11787 GCA_964574085.1 uncultured Coleofasciculus sp. | reverse complement strand
TTCCTAGAGTAAATAGATTTACGGTGAATGCCCTAACAAGTCTTATGGAATGTATCGCCAGAGGAGAAGCTCTATGAATGTTACCGTAAAGGATATCAATATTCTGCAATCAATCCGACCTCAACAAGTAGCGAACTACTTACAAAATCACGGCTGGCATCAACAGAACTATTTGGAGAATAAAGCTTCAACTTGGATACAAGAAAATGAGACAGGAGAGTGGGTGACTATTCTGTTACCCCTGAATCAGGGTATACCAGGTTTTCCGGTTTCTATGAGTGTTATTTTGGAAACACTGGAAAAACAGGAAAATCGTTCTCAACTTGAGATTATTGGCGAACTCATTACTACAGCTAATAATATAAAAATTCAGGGAATTGTTCGGCAAATTCATGCTCCTAATACTGAACAATTAAGTGGAAATATTATCATTTTTGGTGTAGTATTTGATCAACTTCGGGAAATTAAGATGGAGTTGTTTAACCATGAGTACATTCTTGCTATAAAAGCCTATCAAGAACGGTTTCCTATTTCCTGTACAGGAGATTTAGTTAAAGAAGAGAGCGGCTTTGTGCTGAAAAATATCCATGATTTTGTCCTAGATGAGTCGTGGAAAAACTGAAGTTGAGGGGTTTGCGATCGCAAAGCAGTTGATTCAGTGATTTACCCAGAGTGCTAATGCACGATGGTAGTAACACAGCTAAAATGGTGGAATAGATTTGACGGTTAAATCGGGCGCACGTCGGTGCGCCCCTACAATGCTAATCCTACCTTAAAGGGATGTGAATAATTTGGTCTTGAAATTCATTTTCTTCTGCTGCTAAGGCAATAAAAATTAAATTGTCAATAATTTCTCCAATTTCTGCTCTAGGACGAAGCACAAAGATGCCTGGAATGTGGCGACCTTGAGATAAATGCTCCGTTAAATGTACAGGCATTGAACTACGATTGCTGGTCACTAGGATAAAGTTGTTTCGCTCACACCAAAGTAGAATATCTGGGTCTTTAGTTCCTCTGGGTGGAAGTCCCGGATTGCCGATCATCCAAACCGTTAAATTGGATTGAAGGCGTAGAAGCTGTACCTGATAGAAAGAGGGTAAGTTTTCATCGAGTAAGTATTTAATTTTCATTGAGAGCAACTTTTCCTGGTTCTTGCTCTGCTTTTAATTTCAGCAGTCTGACGACAGCATGGGGAGGATTTTTATCCTGCTCTTGTTCGGATTGTAGGCAATACTCTAACCAGTTGCCTATATAGTTGCTTACTGTTTCTTTATGATGCAGGTAGTAAAGAATCGTAGCATAAACTTGCTCTAGAGTTAACGAGGAATAAGTTTGGGCTATTTCTTCGGCTGTACGGCGGCGATAGATGTATTCGTACAGGATGGTTTCAATTCCAATCCGCGTGCCTTTAATACGAATGTCATCAGTGGTAATGAAGTCTAAGTAGTCTTCTAATTGCATAAGTCAATCTTTTAGCGTGAGCAAGGAAGTAATCCCCCCTAGACTACCATAAATGGAAGTTAGAAATTTTAATAAACAGCAGCATTGCCTTGAGCATCATAAATTAACCAGTTCTTCAGGATTTTCTTGATTTACATCTGTGACTATTGATAATGCCATTGACTAAACCCTTGTCTTACAGCTATAGATATTAAAGGAGTGAGAGTAGATTCATAACCAGATTGGAAAATTTGCGAATTAGGATAAACCCTAAAACTTTTGTCATTAAAGATTGTCAGTTCTTGAATTGAGAATTTGAGAAATATGTTCGCGATCGCATCCTTAAAATTCACCAAATTTTGCTTAAATCCAGCACAAATCCGGATAATACTGGAGCGTCACTTACTGTTGCCGGATTATCCAAACATTCCACCGCCCATTCCACCGCCACTCCTAGACGATAGTGATCCCCTAGACTGAATATTATTTAATTTCCATTCCTAGGTATAGTCTAAATTTTCAGTAAACGTTTTATCTATGCGTCTTTGCCTTAACATATCTCGAATAGCTATTGCTGCTTCTTCGATCTGAGAAAAACGTATAGAATATTTTTTTTCTACCCTATTTCTTGAGAAATTAAAGCATACAACTTTTCCGTCATTTGTTGTAATCAATAATCGTTTCCTGTATACA
The DNA here is from genome assembly GCA_964574085.1 of uncultured Coleofasciculus sp. GTDB lineage: Bacteria > Cyanobacteriota > Cyanobacteriia > Cyanobacteriales > Coleofasciculaceae > Coleofasciculus. The sequence continues at coordinate 9,654 of CAZNNK010000091.1, read as the reverse complement.
TTCTTTTGCTGTTCATTTTTTAATCTTACAGAAGATTTTTCTTGGATTTTTATAGAGACAATACTATCATACATATATTCAGCAATTTCTTCATCGACAGTTTTTCTTCGTATAAAATTATAATAACATTTATAATAACTAAAAAAATTGGCACATAGGAATATAGCTACAAATCCATAGACTCCGTACTTCCTATTTTTTCCATCAAAACTTTTTTCACTTTCAAAATCATCTTGATCTATATATATTTCTTGGCTTTCAGAAGATTCTGTGAAAGAGTTAATGTCACTATCAACAAGAATATTTTCAAAGTTTTTAGTTTTTTCTGTAACACCAATAACTACCCGAACTTCTTCGGTTTTTAAAGCATTAACTTGATCATAGTCATAATCGCTATTAGATATTATCTTTAATTTTTTCATGCCTTCATGAGTAAGGCGTTCTATATCGTCATCCAGCCATTTTTGAACTTGTTTTTCTAACTTTAATAGGTACTCATTTCTACGGCATTTCTCTCGCCAGATTAATTCATCAAGTTTTTGTTGATATTCATCTAACTTTTGTTGACGTACTTGTTCAAGTTCAGTAAGTTCTTGTTCCTCCTGTAACAAGTACGCTTCAAGTTTTTGTTTACGTTCTCTAAGTTTTTGATAATCTCTTCTACGTTCTTGTAAGCGTACCTCAAACTCCTGTAAAGATGCCTCTATTTTGTTTCGTTCTTGATGAATACGCTCCTCAAACTCTTGTTTTAATTTTTGTTGCCGATCTATTTCAACTTTAGCCGAGTTTTCTTTCCAGGTTCGCTGATGCCTTTTATAAATATAATTTATTTTTTTTGAAAAATATACCAATGCGATAATGAGTAAGCCAATAGTTGAAAAGCCATTAAATTTCCAACTCAAAAATAACGAAATAGGAATAACTAATATTAATGTTATAGCTGTTATAATGGGTTTGTCTAGATAATAGTTAATTATATATAAGAAAGCTTGTTTTATATCTGCCAAAACCTGCTTTATTAAATAAATAAGTATTTTTTGTAAAGATAGATTAGGTATTTTTGAGGAATCTCCTGATGAAAATTTTTCTTCAGTATATTTATTTGATGATAACGACAATAAAGATTCTCTTAAAGAAAAAATTGATTGAATTAAAGAATCAATTTCTTTCTCAACGCATTCTATCTGTTCTTGAGCTGATAATATTTCAGTTCTGACAGATTTTATTGAATTAACAGTATAGCTTGTTAAGGTTTCGTTGGATTGTTGTTCTTGTTTAATTGCCAATAATCTTTCATCAGATTCTATAAGTTCACGAGATAACTCTAATGGACACCCTTTATTTTTCCATCTAAGCAACTCAAAATATTCTCGAATTAGATTTGGATTACGCTTTTTATTTAATTCATTTAAGTTCATTATTTTGTTCTATTTCTTTTACCAATTTAGACATTTTTGATTCGTTAATGAGCGAACTCAATAATATCTTGGTAGATCTTATTGTTTTTTTTGAATCAAGGAACTGTTGTACTCGAAAATAGTAGTCTTTCCTTTTCATTCTGCCAAACTTAGGTGAGGAAAGTTCTTCAAGGCAGAAAAAACTGTAATGAACAACTAACTCAAGAATCTCAATTTCAGAATCTTTAAAATTTAACTTTTCTCTCCGAGTATTATTTACAGCGTTTAAAAGCCGATTTCTATGAGGACGATTTAAACCCTGTAAACCTAGGTTGTTAGATTTTACTTTGATCCACTCAAGGAGACCACCAAAGCTATCTAGATTTGGTTTTAACTTTGCCTCTTGATCGGATGACTGCAGTCAAATATTATTAGTAAATGTGATACTATGACCACTGCCCCCTTGAATCACTGGCGCTTTATTATCTTTAGAGTAATTTACTTCTCCCCCTAAAACATTCCAAACATTTTCACTTTGAACTTCACCGATACGAATGATCTCTTGGGCAAGCGTTTGAACCTCTTTGGCAAAAGCTTCATCTTCATTAAGAGCTATCTGCAAGTAAGCAGCAACCTTCTCTAAATCTGGTTTTGAACCGTTCTCTGCTGCATTAAGAGCAGTTTCAGCTTTAACGTTTCCCCGGAATTTGTCCCAGATCTTCTGGCGTAAATGATCTATTTTACTAAGGGTTGCTTCTGTAAATTTCTCAACAGAAGTTTCAAAAAATTTTGTAAAAGCTAGAGTGGCAATTGCAGTAGCTGTCAGTGAAGTGGGTTCCATACAGTCCTGTTGTTGGTAGATGTCTTAATCAGTTGTAACCTAGTTACTGTCGATTTGCCAAGACTCATACTCCCCCCATACAAAATTAGCTGACTTGAGCTTTTGGTTCCTTGGGTTGGAACCAAGGGCGGGAAGACAGCGAGTGGTGCTACGAAGCGATTGCCTACCCAGCCTCTGCCATCTCCGGTGGCAGTTGCTCCAAAGAGCAATGGTTCTACCGCCATGTCTCCTAATTGCACTAATACATCTATGGCGGCGACGGCTGCACCTAGGTTGTTATAACTGAGGACGGCAATTAATGTGGGAATCCCTGCTTCTATCGTCGCACCCAGAAAATTCACCAAATTTTGCTTAAATCCAGCACAAATCCGGGTAATACCGACTCATCGCTAATCGTAGCTGGATTATCCAAACATTCCACTGCTACTCCTGGGCGATAAATATAAACCTGTCGTTTTTTGCGGTCAATCAGCCAACCTAACAGCGCCCCATTGTCAATGTACTCCTGCATCTTAGTTTTGAGCGATGTCAAATTATCAGAAGCCGATCGCAGTTCCACCACAAAGTCAGGACAGATGGGCGCAAACTTTTTATGTTGTTGAGCCGTTAAAGCATTCCACCGTTCCAGTTTTATCCAAGCTGCATCAGGCGATCGCTCTGCACCATTGGGAAGCGTAAAGCCAGATGATGAATCAAATTCAATTCCTGTACCATCAGCATCTGTCCAATTTGCTAATTGCTGATTCAACTTAGCATTTCGGTTTCCTGTATCCGAACCCGTGGGAGGCATAATTAGTAATTCTCCTGTTGCCGTGCGTTCAATTCGCAAGTCGCGATTAATTTGACAGAACTCAAAAAACTGCTCATCGGTCAGATTAATAACTGGATGTAGGTGCAACACCAACGGAGAATTTTCTACTGGAGTTGTTACTGTCGTCATAGCACTAATCCTTGGCTGCTGTTCCTTTATGTTGACAATTACTATTGGATGATCAACGACAAGCTAGGCATAGCTTTTTTTGCCCGTCCCCTCGATCTTGACGCCCCTCCCCAATTTGAGGCAATGTTTCAGACGCTAAATCAAACACACAGAGGCGATCGCTCTTGCTCAATCAGCGTCGCCACTTCGCCCTCAACATTAAAATCAGAGCCTTCCCAAAGCCGCAGTTCATCCAGCCAAGGTAACACGAAGCCGCGATCGCACCATTCGATTCCACCCTAACCACCTAACAATGTATCAGGATCAATTCCCGATTCCCGCAATCGCTCCAGCAAAGACTGTAACTGAGTTTCCGCCGCTTCCGCTCGTTGTCTCTCCTGTTCCGCCTCAGTCAAAATCCAATTCTCTTGAGCATCATACCAACGCAACCACAAACGCTCAATTCCTTGAAATTCCCCTTGCCACAACCCCAAACCTAAATCCAACTCAGGAATCCACACTCGCGACTCCTGTAACTCTAACTCTTGGTAATGTCCCCCTGCTAATGTAAAGACTCGTAACTGATTCGTATAACGACTAAAAACGACATAATAAGGAATCCGTAGAATCCGCTCATAAACTTGCCATTTTCGCGGCGGTTTATGCTCAACTTGAGGCTCAATTGCTTGCCCATTTCCTATACCTTCCCTCGATTCAACGGGTAGTGCTTCCGCTTCCGTTTCCCCTAAATCTTCCTTCTCCGTTCCTGGAGAGAGCAATTCTACCACCACATAAGGATTTACACCCTCTTGCCACACCACGTAAGATAGGCGCATATCGACTTGCTCATAAAGTCGAGGTACACCCACCACCCCAAACCAATCGGGTCGCTTGTACCATCCTGGATGACGCACGTCGTAGTAAAGGTTCATGTCACTGGCACAAAATACCTGATGTGGCGGATAATGAGGCGGACGAAATGTCAGACTCAACAATTGTGCCTGCCAATCATGGAATTCATCAGGCAAACCCGGCTCCTCCGGATCTTCACTCTTGAGATCATACATCGTCGGCAGGGTTTCTCTCGGCGACAAGGGTGGAGCAGTTTGCGGTACGGGATATTTGAACGGAAACATAGGTTTAGTAACCAACAGAATATAGATATAGGACTAAAGTTCCCTTACTACAAGCCGAATCTAATTCATCAAATAAGGTGTGCCACGCCACTACCCAACCTCTGCCATGTCTGGTTGCAGTTGCGCCAAGGCGAATTGTACACGGGTGCGAACTGCCAAATCTGACTCATCCTTCATCAGTTGCTCAAAATGAGCGATAATCTGTTGCCAATAATCCGGTTGAGTTTCAGCTACCGCCGTGGCTAATCCTTGCAACCCCACCACCGAAGCATAACGCACTACCCATTCAGGATCGTATGAGGTTATCTGTAACGTTTTCAGCACTCGCCCTTGGGCTGAGGGACTCTCTTCAGGAGACAATTTTGACCATTGTATACCTCCTAAACCCTTCGCCGCCGCACGACGCACGCTTAAAGCAAAATCTGTTTCAGCCGCATTCAGTAAGGTATCTAAGGCTCTCGGATCAGCAAGTTGGGCTAATGCTCGAATCGCCCAAGCCCTTCCCCCATAGTTATACTCATCAAGCAGGTTGAGCAATGGTTCTACCGCCACGTCTCCTAATTGCACTAATCCATCGACGGCGGCGACGGCGGCTCCAGGGTTGTTATAACTGAGGACAGCAATTAAGGTGGGAATCCCTGCTTTTATCTTGGCGTTGGCTAAGGTTCGCACAGCAGCAAGTAAGCGAGGGGAAGAATCGGCTTGTTCAACGGCTTGAATCAGGGTTTGGTCATCTGTCATTCGTCATTTGTCATTTGTCATTTGTCATTGGTTACAAGGCTATAGTAAGTCATCCATGAGCTTCATCACATGGATTGCTCCTTCTGATAACTGAACCGATTCGCTGGCGGAATTTTTGACTTCATGCTCTAATACCCCTTTGAGAGAAATGAGCTTTAAACTATTTTCCGCTAAGGTTTGGGCGATCGCATCTGCTGCCTTTAAGTAGCCAATCGCCCCTAAATCGGCTAATACAGCCCGTCGTAATTGTAACTTTTTCCCCTTCAGGGCTTGCACCAAGCGATCGCCATAGGCGGGATTCTCAGTTAACTGATACATGGCTCGTGCAGCGGCGTACTGTATCCGTTCTTGATCATGCTCTAGGAAGGGTTCGATTAATGCGATCGCCTCTTTTGCCCCTAAACTACCTAACGCTTCTATGACGGCATTATACGGTTGTGCTAAGTGGGGTGATCCGGGTACAGGTTTAGCCGCCTCTATCCCACCCTCTAATAACTGCATTAACTGAGGAACACAAACGGGATCACCTAACATTCCTAACGACTGCGCGGCGGCTTCTCGTACATAAAAATCGGAGCAGTCTAGACAGTTTATCAGTGGCATAACGGCTTTGCGATCGCCTAGCTTCCCCAGCGCCCGTGCTGCGTTGCGTTTCAGGGGATATCCGCCCGCCTCGGTACAATCTGCCTCTTCCTCTAACGCCACAATCAAGGCGTCGATTACGGCGGCGTCTCGAATCCGAAATTTTCCCAGCCACCACGCCGCATAATAGCAAAGACTTAAATCATCCCGTTGCTTAAGGTTCGCCAGTGCTTGTTCTACTGTAAAGGATTCACCACCATTGGTCATTTGTCATTGGTCTTATGTCATTGGTCTTATGTCATTGGTTGGCTTCCCCAGCTTCCCCATCTCCCTCATCTCCCTCATCTCCCTCATCTCCCTCATCTCCCTCATCTCCCTCATCTCCCCTGTTCCCCGTTTCTCCTTAGCTGGTAATCGGTAACAGATAATGAGCATAGTATTTCCCCTTATCCCTTACCGTTTACCAGCCTTTGGTTTACTCCGCCAACTAACTATCAGAATTCACGGGATGAATATTGACAATTGTCCCTCCCATGCGGGTAATGCGGCGCATTTCTTCATTCATGCGATTATAAGGCACTTTAATGAAGACACTGCCGCTTTTGCGAAAGGGGTATTCGTTTTTGTCATTGGTTTCATTTTGACGCAAACCCGTGACTTCATAGGTAAAGAAACGACTCCCTGATGGGCTGTTAGGCGTACTGCTTGCTGCTACTTGACCTAGCATAGTAATCCATTCTCCTTTTGGGTATTTTTAACTATTTTAATTATCAATCATCCAAGTTTCTGATTTAGACCGATAAACAGCTATTTTTATCCGGCTTAATTCTCAACTTGTCTGCTAACTCAACATACCAATGGGACTAGAGTCTCAAGAGTTAGGAGATCAGAAATAATATAGCGATTTCCGCTATTTTCTCTCTAGTCCTAATCTCTCCAGTCCCCAGTCCCATCTGATCCGTTCAGATCGGTTCAATCTGCCTATTTCTAGCGGACGTCAACGTCTGCCTGCTTGGACTAAGCTGGTGTAATGCTCGCCACTTTACCCCCTAGACGGTTAATCTGTTGGAGTTTGTTGGATAATTCCTCATAAGGAACTAAGAAGGCTTTGCTGCTGCGACGCACTTTCGGATACCTGGGATTAATAATCCCCGCTACTTCGACGCGATACACTTTGCCTTGTGTGCCATAAGGGACAGGACCTCCCAATGCCTTACTCGGGGTTTCACCCTTTTCAGACTGGCGATATGCCCAGCCTTCATTGGTACCCGATGGTCCAACCACGGCTGACGAAAAATTCTGCGCTAACTCAGACGCCAAACGCGAATCACTTCCTTCCAACTGAGCGCGATCGCTATTGGCATAACCGCGATAAAGTCGGAACATACGGGTAAACCCAACGGTTTTCTGACCCCGTTGAGTGGCAAAACCGCGATAATAAGGAACGATATAATCACCGAAGTTCTCTTGATACTCTTCACTATCAATGTAAGAGTCAATATCAGCGTCGTACCCTTGAGTTTCGTACAAATCTAGGTGCTGAATGACCTCCGACTCATCGTAAGGTGCGCGACCCAATAGGTGTTTGTAATTGAGTTCAATTACACGAGTTTGAAAATTGCCGTAGAAAAACTTGGTTTTATAAAGTTCTGATTTGGCAACACAACGCACAAATTCGCGCACGTTGATATACCCGTTCCGCAGCAGTGACTCGGCACTGGTTAGGCGTTCAGACGCCATCACATAGTCATTACCCAACAGTTGACGGTAGACGGCGCGAATAACCGCTTGAATATCATATTCAACCCAATCAGGGCGCAATTCTACCGGAGTTGGATTACTATACGCTTCTGTCCCTAGTCGGGACGCTGCTGTTGTAATAGCCACTTAATTTTCTCCTGATTATTTGGTCTGTACTATCTGTACTATCCGTACTATCTTTAAGCGGGTATTATGTTCGTCACCTTACCGCCCATCTTATTGATTTGTTGTAACTTTTTGGAAAGCTGCTCGTAAGGGACATAATATTCCGTCTGACTGCGACGGATTCGGGTCATGCGTCCGGGTTTGGGAATTTGAATCACCCGCACGATATAAATCTGCTCCCGAGTTCCACCCCGAACGCCGACGATCGCCTGTCCTTGCGGATCAGCGTAGATCGGAGACGAGGTATTCAGCGCCACTTCCCGCAGCAAACGAGAACGATTCCCCGCCGGCTGAGTGCGATCGCTACTGCCTAATCCGCCAAAGAGTTGGAATATCCGGCTATAACCCACGGTTTTCTGACTGCGTTGGGTTTCAAATCCAATCGGATAGGGAACAATGGACTCGCCAAAGTTCTCTTGATACTCCATTGAATCCATGTAGGAGTTAATCTCCGCCTCATACCCCTGTTGATTGTACAAGTCAGTATGATAAGCAATCTCTGACTGATCGTAGGGCGCTCGTCCCAAAAAGTGCTTATAATTCAGTTCGATAAATCGCACTTGTGGGGTGGAGTAGAAAAACTTCTCCCGGTATAGTTCCGATTGACCCAGAGTTCTAATAAAATTGCGAACGCTTATTTCTCCGTGGCGCAGCAGTGATTCGGCACTGGTTAACCGCTCAAACTCCATCAAGTTATCGTTACCGAAGACTTGTAGATAAGCGGCTCGGATCACCAATTGCAAATCATCTTCCGTCCAATTTTGACGCAACTCCACTTTGGGAGACTCAGTAAATGCGGCGATTCCTAACCGCCTTGCTGCCGTTAAACTTGTCATCACAACCCTCCCTGAAAATGAATAAAACGATACCCGGAAACGCAAACAATTGCTAACCCTTTTTGCTAACAACTGCTTGCCTTTCCGGGCAAGGCGATCAATCTAGCTCAGGGCGTTGATCGCATAGTCAAGATAGGAATTGGCTTCAACGGCAGGATCGCCAGACAAGCCATGGTTACCTTTGATGTACTTGAGGGCTTCAATGTACCAGCTAGGAGACAGTTCAAACGTGCTGTTGATTTCATCAATCCCAGCAATCAGGTACTCATCCATCGGACCGGTGCCGCCTGCGACTAAGCAGTAGGTTACCATCCGCAGGTAGTAACCAATGTCACGAGAACACTTGGCTTTTCCTTCGGGAGTAGAAGCATAGTTCGGTCCCTGCATCTGAGTGGTGTAGGGGAACTTTTGGTACACCGCGTTAGCTGCACCGTCGATCAGCATTTGCGCTTTGTCAGTTAAGGCTCTAGCTGCCTGCAAGCTAGCTTGAGCTTGCTTAAACCGACCAAAGGCAATTTGGATTTCGGTGCTGCTTAAGAAACGTCCTTGTGAATCGGCAGCGGCGACTGCTTCTGTCAATGGCGTCTTCATCGTCGAGATATCTCCTTAATCTTTTGCTTACTTTTTCAAACGTTTTGATGAAGTTGAAACTTCAACAGGCAATCTTTGTTTTACCTTGTTTTAGGCAACCGCGTTGGCAGCCATGTCAAAGTAGCTACCGATTTCGGACATTAAAGCGCTGCAATCACCAGGAGTGATATTGTTACGGTCATTCGCCATTGCAATCGCGGCATCCTTCATTTTTTGCACGCCAGCAGCAACAGACGCTCCGGGTACACCCAGCGCTACATAAGTTTCACGCAAACCGTTTAGGCAGCGATCGTTCAGTACACTGGAATCTCCGGCAAAAATTGCGTAGGTAACATAGCGCAGGATGATTTCCATATCCCGCAAGCAAGCCGCCATCCGACGACTGGTGTAGGCGTTACCACCAGGAGCAATTAACTGAGGCTGTTCCGCAAACAAAGCACGAGCCGCGTCAGCAACGATTTTAGACGAGTTGCTGGTGATCCGGTTAACCGAATCCATCCGCTTGTTGCTTTCAGCAACCATTGCATTCAAAGCATCTATCTGAGAGCCGGTCAGCATTTCGCCTCGCGTATCAGCTTGGCTTACCACCTTGGTGAATGCATCAAACATGAACTCAAATCCTCCTTTGCTTGGTTGAGTCTAGGGTTTAAATCTAGACAGGTTAGGTCTAGACAGTGAAACCTTA
>CAZNNK010000090.1:0-11819 GCA_964574085.1 uncultured Coleofasciculus sp. | reverse complement strand
TCGTTCATCCACTTCAATTTCGCTTACCCCCGGTGGAATCTGGTAATCCAGTCGAATGTTTTTCTGCTGCGCCTGCTGTTTAATAAAGGTTAAACTCGATTTACAAATCCGATCCACAGAAACGGAAGTCATCGAGAAGGACATTTTCCCGGACTCAATTTTAGACAGATCCAGAATATCATTAATTAAGTCTAACAAATGCTTGCCACTTTGTTCTATTGTCGCCAATGATTTTCGCTGCTTGGCGGTTAACTCCCCATAGACTTCTTCCTGTAGGGCTTCAGCTAACCCCAGAATCGCATTCAGAGGGGTTCGCAATTCATGACTCATACTTGCCAGAAACTCATCTTTTAAACGGGTAGCCCTGGCTAATTCTGCATTGGCTAAACTAATCCGTTCATTACTTTCACGTAACTGTTTTTCTGCCTGTTTGCGTTCAGTGATATCATAAACTAAGGCACAAGACCATAATAGGTTGCCTTGGTCATCGAGGACAGGACTGGTGGACATATATGCCCAAATCTTGTCTCCCGATTTCTGGCGTAATTGCACCTCTTGTCGATGCACTTGACTTGGATTTAGCTGGATATTGGATGAGGGGGCAAAATAGTTATCCCCAGGCGTGATAAAATCTGCGATCGCATGTCCTAAGATTTCTGCCTCGGTATACTCCAACATCCGCGCCATTGCCTGATTAATGTAGGTGGTATTCCCTTGGGCATCTGTTACCCAAATACCTTCCTCGGCGAGTTCCACAATTTGGGCATATCGCGTCTCCGTTTCGCGAATCTGACGTTCTAACTGATGGTTGAGGCGTTTAATTTCATTTTCCGCCTGCTGACGTTCCGTAATATCATTGAGAAAGACAATTACAAACCTGCCATTTTGGGTTTGAATTGTACTCAAACCGACTTCAACGGGAAACTCACTCCCATCCCGCCGTTGGGCAAACAAATTCTTGATTTCGCCCATGACTCTTTTCTGAGGATGGGACATATAATTGGCGCGTTTACTCCGATGGCTGGAGTGATAACGGGGTGGGATTAAATATTCAATCGGCTGACCCAATACCTCAGTGCGTTGATAACCAAATAACTCTTCTGCTTTGGCATTAAAGACCACAATTTCCCCTTGGGCATTGGTCACCATAATCGCTTCCGACGCCGATTCCAAGAACGCCCGGAATTTCGCCTCACTATCACGCAATTCCGCTTCTGTCGCTTTGCGATCGCTAATATCTTCGACAACAGCCAGGACATAGTTTTGGTCGTTTTCCGAATCCCGCACCCGCGAGAGTGAGATATAAACCCATCGCCATTTTCCATCTTTACGAATGTAGCGTTTTTCTGTCGAGTAGGTCAAAACTTTCCCCGTCATCAACTGCTGTAAATACTCGATATTATGGTCCCGATCATCCGGGTGGGTAATATCTTGCACCAGCCGCCCCACTAATTCCGATTCAGGATAACCTGTAATTTCACAATAGCGTTGATTCACCCGCAAGAGTTCGCCAGAGGGTGTGGCTAGGGCAATGCCAACAGAAGCTTGTTCAAAGATAGCCCGAAAGCGTTCTTCACTATCCTGTAATGCCCGTTCAGCTTGTTTGCGTTCGGTAATATCATGAATAATCGAAACCAGAAAAATGCGTCCTTGAATATCAATCGGACTGGAATAGACTTCCACCTCTCGAATCTCTGCCGACGCCAGACGGTGCGGAAAGACAAAATACATCCGTTCCTCTAATTTTGCCCGTCTCATCTCCGCCTTAACTTGAGTCGGGGGGAGACAATTTAAATCCGTAATCTTTTTGGTAATTAATTGCGATCGCGGATAACCATAAAATTTGACCGCCGCCCAGTTCGCATCAGCAATGGCACCCGTTTCGGCATCGATTAAGAGTTTAATCGCCTTACTATTCTCAAACATGGCACGAAACCGGGCTTCACTGTCTCGCAGGGCGGCTTCTGCTTTTTGTCGTTGCCATGCATAGGTGAAAATTTCACCCACGATTTTCAGCAGATGAATACTGCTATCAGACCAAATTTTTTCCTGATAAAATGAATCAAATCCCACCCAACCGATCATCGTCCCTTGATAGATTAGGGGAACCGCAATATGAGACCATCGATGAGAGGCTTGCCAATTGCGGCGATCTAGGGTAGCGTCATTAGGTAGATGATCAATACTGGGGATATAAACCACCGCACCCCGTTGCAGTTGGGCAAATTCCCAAGGAAACGTTGAGATAGAAACCCCTTGGCAAGCCGGAATTTGACGGTTGATACCGGGGGCTACCCATTCATGGGTCATCGTTACCGTCTGCCCATCCTGATTCATCTGAAAAATATAACTGGTATCCACTTGGGTAAATGCGCCAATTTCGGCTAACGCCTGAGTGATTCCGGTGGGAATATCAGCGGATGCCAGATTAATGAAGCGAGTGGAAATCGTGGCAACGAGTTGATCAAAGTCTAATTGATATTGTAATGCCGCTTCTGCCGCTTTGCGATCGCTAATATCGGTGTGCGATCCCACCATCCGCACCACTGTGCCATGTTCATCCCACAGGGCTTGTCCGCGATCTAAAATCCACTTATAGGAGCCATCTTTACACAAGAGGCGATGCTCACTACTATAATAGGGCGTTTTCTGGTCAAAATGGTCTTGCATCACCCTCATCACCCAGTCTAAGTCATCGGGATGGACTCGTTTCGACCATTCATCCAGATGATTGGCAATTTCATCGTCCTCATAGCCCAACATTTCTTTCCAACGGGGTGAGAGGAAGACATTATTGGTTTTGACATTCCAATCCCAGATGCCATCATTATTCCCCTGCAGGGCTAAATGCCACCGTTCTTCACTGAGGCGCAAGGCTTCCTCGGCTTGTTTGCGATCGGTAATATCAGAGGCAATCCCATCAAGTCGCAGGGGATTGCCATCCTGATCATAGGTCACCCGTCCCCGGTCATAAAGCCAACGAATTTCTCCATCCGGTCGCTGAATCCGATATTCTAGGGTATAGGTTCCCTGGGCTAATACCTGGTGATTAAACCTACTTACTTGGGCATAATCATCCGGATGAACCACCTCTAGCCACAGGCTGGGATGATCAAAAAAGTCTTGTACGGGACGTCCATAGACGGTTTCCGTAGCTGGATTCAGGTAAAGCACCTCATGGGTAGTTGCAGAGATTGACCACACCACATCATCGAGGGCATTGAGAATACTATCCAAGCGCTGTTTACTTTGGCGCAATGCGACTTGCGTCCGCAAGGCGGAGATACCATAAGCCAGGTCATTTGCCAATTCTGTGAGTAATCGGACTTCAGCGTGATCAAAAGCATCGGGTTCACTGGCATAAATATTCAACGCCCCCAAGCAGGTTCCTTCCACAATTAACGGTAAGGCAATGGATGCCGCGTAACCTTGTTGACTTGCCGCCTCTCGCCAAAGCTGATAGCTTGGATCAGTCAGGATATTTTGGATAATTCTGGGTTCTCGGTTGCGAATCGCGGTTCCTGTGGGTCCGGCGCTGTGTTGATTATCCCCCCAACTAATCTGTAAGGTTTCAATGTAGTTATCCTCATACCCAGCTTGGGCAACGGGACGCACCGTTTTCGCCTGATCTTGTCGGGCAAACCCAATCCAGGCACAACGATAGCCGCCGAAGTCCACAATAATCTGACAGATATTGTGTAGCAGGGTGGGTTCATCGGTCGCTAAGACTAACGCCTGGTTACATTCAGAAAGGGTTCGCAAGGCGCGATTGGCGTTAGAGAGTTCTTGTTCTGACCGTTTAAGCTCTGTGATATCCTGACTCACAACCATACCTGCCATCAGTTCACCCGTCTGGTTTTTTAGGGGTAAGGCATGGACGATGAAAATCCGATCGCCAAAGGGCATCTCCCAGGTAACGGTTTCGCCCGCTAAGACTTGGCGATACATGGGTTCTAGCTGGGTACAGGTTTGGGGGGGAAAGCATTCCCAGATGGTTTTCTCTTCTAATTGGGATTTGGATAAATTAACACGGGCTAAACCACTCCCATCTGCCAAGAGATAGCGTAATTCATGATTAAATAGAAGCACCGCCCCATTAGGGAAATTTTCAACCACTGCCCGATAGCGGACTTCACTCTCCCGCCAACGGCGATCGCTGTTTTGTAAATGGCGTTCTAAACGGTAGGATAGGTAGGCGGCGAGAAGGGAACCACCGATACCGATAAGGGCTGAGAGTGCCAAGATTGACCCGGTAAATTGGCGCTGTTGTTCTAATTGTTGGTTGAGTTGAGTTTCTTCTTGTTGTTCAGTTACCAGAAACTGCTGGATTTCATCGTTAACCTGATCCATGACTTGCTTCCCCTCTACCAGTTGGTTAATGAACTCTGGGGATTCTGTGGCGGTTTCGGGTTGGGATTCCACGAGTCGGAGATTACGTTGTAGCAAGCTGACTCTAGCGGTGGTTAATCCACGAATGGTTTGCAGGCGATGGGTTTGGGCGTGTTCCTGGGAAACGAGTTGACGCAATTGTTCCAGAGTGACCGGAATTTGGGCGATCGCGGATTTATAGCGATCGAGAAAGTCTTGACGGCGGGTAATTTCATACCCTCGGACGGCGGTTTCGGCTTCTAGGAGATCGGAGTGTAAGCGTTTGGTTTCCAGACGCACCCGTTGGGTATGTCGCAACCTAGCTTCGGCTTGGGCGGTTTGGAATTGCAACCAGCTAAATGTGGCGAGTGAGGTGACTAGACAGGTGACAGGAATCGCCAAAATTAGCTGGCGTTTTTGTTGACGGGAAATCGAAGTCCGGCGAAATCGTCGAAGTTGGGCGAGGTTGCTATCCATGCTAGGTACTGCATCCGAAAGCTGATTCAACTCCTCTCTAGCATAGAAGTTATAATACAGTCCGCGCAGGCGGACTTTGTTTGTGTAGCAGCGATTTCAATCGCCTCCTCAGATCTTAATCGTCCTCGATGACATTAAGCATGAGTGGCTATCGGGCTATCGGCGAAGACAGCGCAACTTAGAACCGGCGCTAAAGCGCAACTACAAGCGCAACTACAAGCGCAATTACGAACTGGGTTGGATGCGGATCAGTTGTCCGTTAGCTTCGTCGGTGAGAATGTATAATAGTCCATCCGGACTTTGGCGCACATCCCGCACCCGTTGACCGATATCGATGGATGTTTCATTGACGACATTACCGGATGCATCGAGTTCAATATGGCGGACATCCCGGGAAACTAGCCCCCCCGCAAATAAATCGCCCTGCCACTGGGGGACGCGATCGCTATCATAGATAACTAGACCCGATGGTGCGATCGCGGGAGTCCAGACGAGTTTGGGATCGACCATTCCCGGACGAGACTGCTGATTTGAAATGATTCCTCCCGAATACTCTCGGCTATGGGTGACGAGGGGCCAACCGTAGTTTTCACCGGCTTTTACGAAATTCAGTTCATCGCCGCCTCTAGCACCATGTTCAGTAGACCAAATTCGACCCGTTTGGGAATCGAAGGTGAGTCCTTGAATGTTGCGATGTCCGTAACTCCAGAGGGCGGGATCAGCGTCTGGGGATTCGACGAAGGGATTGTCATTGGGTATTGTACCATCGTCGTTGAGCCGGATAATTTTACCCAGATGACTGCGGCGATTCTGCGCCTGTTTACGGATTAAATCACCGTCGAGTTGAACCGGTGGATTTCCCCCATCACCGATCGCCACTAACAGGGTATCATCAGGTAACCACACAATGCGGGAACCGAAGTGCTGTCCACCGGATTTGAGTTGAGAGACCTGGAAAATTACCTCGAAATCCTGGAGGGCGTTATCCTCAAATTTGGCACGGGCAACTCGTGTATGATTGGCTTGGCGCGTACCGTGGGAATAGGTGAGATAGATCCACGAATTCTCAGAGAAGCGGGGATGAAGGGAGATATCCATTAACCCACCCTGCTTCACAGCAAAAACCTCTGGCACTCCAGGGATGGGTGTGGGATCGAGTACCCCATCGCGGACAATTCGTAGTTGTCCGGATCGCTCCGTAATCAGTATCGCACCATCGGGTAACCATGCCATCCCCCAGGGATGATCTAATCCAGCAACGACGGTGGTTTTCTGGACACCTTGAGGTGAGGTGACTGGATCAGCCGACGCTGTTACATCCTGGGAGGAGGCAGCATCCACTGAGTCGGGTGGGGTTTGGGGAACGGTGGCGGTATCGGATGGGGGCGGGGTAAACGCACAACTGGTGAGTGTCACTAATGCGATCATAGTCCCAGTTCCTTGGATCAGGCGAGCGATGTTGAGGTTCATGGTGATTTTCCGTCTGATGTGGTAATCGGTTAGGGCATCAAGTTGACAAGCGAGGGTGAATTCAACAGGTTGAATCGAGATGATTTTATCAATTCCGTTGTCCAATCCTTTAACAGGTTAAAGCAACAGTTAGGCGAAAAACCGGGAAATCAACCGGAGTATAATCGCAAAACTCAGCGATTTGAAACCGATGTCTTTGCCTTTTGGATAGCTGCCCAGTTATTAGCGTTTCTTAAAGCTATTTTGTCTATGTCTTGCTTGGCTTAGGGTCAGATAAAATTGATGTTCCGAAGCATCAAAATCGCTTCAATAACTTGTTGTAAGTTATTTTAAACTGAATTGAGGCGGTAAGAAACAAAACTTGTAACCATCTCATCTATACCTGTTGGGGGAATTGGCGTATTCTAGTATCGGTCTATAGTAAAGAACTATGAACGATACTGTCCCTGATTAAAATTAGCACGAGCGATCGCACTCACAACAGACACCTAACCGTCTCAGTACCTGAACCTCAATTCTGTACGCTGTACTAAGAATGTTAACCAGCCTTAAACCCTGACAAAGGACGAAGGACAAAGGACAAATGACGAATGACGAATGCCCCCCCTCCCAATAACGAACCAGAATCCAATTCCAATGAACAACCGGAATCTCCATCGCCTAGACACTCGCGACGTCGGCGTTGGTTGATTGGAATCAGTATCATCCTGCTGGTGGGAATCGCTGGGGGGGCGGCTGGGGCATGGTATTTTATCCAACAGATGTTGGCACCCTTGGTAGAAAGAAACCTCACCCAACTCCTGCAACGCCCCGTGGAAATTGGCGACGTTGAACGCTTTTCCCTGAATGGGTTGCGCTTTGATAGCGCTGCCTTACCTCCTACCGATACCGAACCCGATCGCGCCTCGATGGAAGCGGTGGAGGTTGAGTATGATTTACTTCCGCTTATATTCGATCGTCGGTTAGAATTAAATGTTACCCTGATTGAACCTGATGTCTATATCGAACAAGCCGTCGATGGGTCGTGGATGCCCTTGGAACTCAAAGAACCCGGAGAACCCGGTGCGATTAAGGTAGAATTGCAACAGTTAAGGGTACGCAATGCTGATGTGCAGCTTGTGCCTCGATCCACGGAAGGCAAACCCCAATCCCCCGTCGCGATCGCAATTCCCCAGGGGAGTAGTCAATTCTTACAGGATAATGACATCATTCGCTTCGATGTCCAAGGTGAAATCGCTAGTGGTGGTACCTTTGACCTGAAAGGCGAACACCTCTTCCCCAATAGCACCACTCATTTACAGGTTAATGGGCAAAATGTCAATGCTAACACCCTGGATCGCCTGATTCCCCTACCCCTAGACGTGAATGCGGGTAACGTTGGTGGGGATTTAGAAATCACGATTAAGCCCGATCAACCCCTACAGTTTCTGGGAAACGCCACCCTCAACAACGTAACCGCCCAAGTTCCCCAACTTCCCCAAGCCTTTGCCAATACCAATGGGCGATTACGCTTCAAAGAGACAACCATTCGCTTAGAAGATGTAACCACTCAATTCGGGCAAATTCCCGCCACGGCTAATGGTAGCGTGGATCTAGAGACAGGATTTAATCTCACCGCCCAAACCCAAGCGGTACAGATCAAACCCGTTTTGCAAACCTTTAATCTGGAAGACACGCCCGTTCCCCTGTCCGGAGAAGTCAAAGCCGCCCTGCTAATCACAGGTTCGTTGACCCAACCTGTGGTGAAGGGAGAAGCCGTCACCACGAAACCGACTCAGATTGATCGCGTCACCTTCAGCACGATCAGTACCGATTTTACCCTAACCACACCCGCCCAACCCCAAGATCCCACCCGCCTTGCTGTTCGCAACCTGCAAGCCCAACCCGCCATCGGCGGCAAAATTACTGGAGAAGGTGTGATTGAACTGGGGGAAAAGGGAGGATTACAATTTAACTTGCAAGCCAATAACCTGCCAACCCCAGCACTAGCGAAAACCTACAACACCACCCTACCGATTCCCGTTGGTTCTCTCTCCGGAACCGCCAGAATTTTCGGTCCGTTGAATAATCCCCAAAACATCCGCGCTACAGGAAAGGCGACGGTGCAAGCGGCGGGAGGTACAGTCACGGCGACAAATCTGCAAGTTCTGGATAATCGTCTCACCGCCTTAGTCCAAGCCCAAGGGGTGGAACTGTCTCAACTGGCTGATGTGCCATCGCAATTTCAGGGGACGGTCGCGGGTCAGTTTACCCTATCAACGCCCTTGGATCAGTTTGCCGTATCCCAGATTCGCGCCCAGGGTAGGGGACGCCTGAATCTGGCGGGAGGAACGATTGGCGTCGAGACTATTCAACTGTCTCAAGGGCGCTGGCGGGCTAATGTTGATGCCAATGGGGTGCAATTAGGAGAATTAGCCCCGCAAATTCCGGACGCCCTAAAAGAACCAATTAACGCCACGTTTGCCCTGTCTGGTTCTCTGGCAGATCCCTCGATTTCTGGGATTAGGGGGATGGGTCAAGTGACGCTGACGGCGGCTGGGGGACGGATTAATGTAGAGAACGTGACTCTAGACAAGGGGCGTTGGCAAGCCGGGATAGACGCGAATCGGATTCAGTTGGCAGCGTTTGTGCCTCAATTACCGCCGCAACTGGAGTCTCCGTTTAGTGGTACGTTTGTGGCGTCTGGATCTTTGGATGAGTTTTCCCCATCAGCGATTAATGTCTCCGGTGAGGGACAACTAAATGTGGGTGGGGGAACAGTTCAGGTGGCGAATTTGGATGTCAATGCCGGTCGTTGGCAAGCGGCGGTGACGGCGAATCGGGTGGGATTGGCGGAAGTTGTGCCTCAGCTACCGTCGCAATTGTCGGGGAATGTAACCGGAATCCTAAATCTGTCCGGGAGTCTGGATCAGTTAGCCCTGGAAACGATTCGGGGGGATGGAAATGCCCTAGTAAATTTGGCAGGAGGTGTGATCCGGGCAAGGGAGATTAGCCTTGCTGCCGGACGTTGGCAGGCAGATGTGCAAGCAGCGGGACTGGAGTTGGCGAGGTTAGCGCCGGAGTTACCGCCCCAATTGGCTGGGGTGTTGGCGGGGACTTTTGACCTGTCGGGGTCTGTTGAGAAGGTGGCATTGGATCAGATTCAAGCCCAAGGTCAGGGACGGTTAGCCGTGGCGGGGGGTACGGTGAGGGCGACGGCGGTACAGTTAAGGGATGGGAGGCTACAAGCCCAGTTAAACCCTAGAGGGATTGAATTAGCACGGTTTGGGGAACAGTTGACGGGAACGGTCAACGGGAATCTGGATGTTTCCACCACTCTAGAGATATTAACCCCGGAAGCGATCGCCCGATCACTGAGGGCGGCGGGTCAACTGCGGTTTAGTCAAGGATTTGCTTTAATTGACCGTCCTGTAACTACCACATTTCGTTGGACAGGTCAAGGGATAGACCTGCAACAGTTGACCGCTGAGGGACTGTCTGCCCGTGGGTTTATTGGCGTGAATCCTGCCCAGTTGGATCAGGGAATTGGGGCGGTGGAGAATTTTAACCTAGATGTGGCGGCAAATAACTTAGAGTTAACCGAACTTTCGGCGTATTTACCCCCAGCCGCAGCGGATGTGGATGTGGCGGGATTGGCGGATTTTACGGGTACAATTGCCGGGACAGTGAGGAATCCTCGTGTGCAGGGGAATTTAGAACTGGAGGACTTTGCCGTCAGTGGGTTGACGTTTGAAGAGGAACTCGCTGGTCCAGTGAGGGTGATACCGGGAGAGGGCGTAGACTTAGATCTACAAGGTGAGACGGATCAGATTGAAGTAGCCCTGGGATCTAATTACCTGCCCGTCTCCTTTACCATTCGTCGCGACGAGGCGATCGCCACCGGGACGCGCCAGGGTAATGTGCTACGGGTGAATACGGAAAATATTCCCATCGCCTTGATTAAAGATATCGCCCCGGTACCTGCCGCCCTAGAGACTCAACCCTTGGTGGGTGATATTTCTGGGGAACTGGCGATTAATTTGAATACGTTTGACGTGGCGTTAGACCAAGTGGAATTAACCGGTCCAATTTTTGGCAGTCGTTTACCCGGAGACGCGACACCAGGGGAAAATCTGTATAGCCTATCGGGTCGAATTCAACAAACGCCCACGGGTCCCCAGTTTCAAGGGACGTTGGATATTGAACAGGGACAACTGGAAACCCTGGTGGGGGGCCTGCAGTTAATCAACTTGACCACAACACCACCCACCACCCCCACCGCACCCTGGGATATTGCCCAAGTGGGAATGCCCCAAGCCAAACTCAACACCCAACTGCGTCGTCTTGCGGAAATTGAAACTCTGTTGCAACAACGGCAACAGGCGGAGGAAGAGGCGGAGATTCTGCCGGATTTAGAGGAGTTAGATGGCACCTTTAGCGGTACGGTTCGGATTAGTGGGTCTTATGCATCGGGAATTAATGCCAAATTTGACCTCCAGGGACAAGACTGGGAATGGGGTGATTATCAGGTAAACCAAGCCACGATTCAAGGCAGCTTCCAAGAGGGGGTACTGACTCTGCTGCCGGTTACCTTGCGATCGCAAGAGAGTTTGGCGACATTTTCCGGGACGATTGGTGGCGAGACGCAATCGGGTCAATTACGCCTAGAAAACGTCCCCATTGCCCCGATCCGAGAGGTGGTGGATTTACCGCCTGCGATCGGTCCATTTAGTGGCAATCTGGATGCCACGGCGACGCTTTCGGGACGTTTAGAGAATCCCCAAGCCAGAGGATCAGTCATGGTAACCGATGCGACGCTGAATCAAGAAGCGATTGAAACCTTGCAGGGGAGTTTCAGTTACAGTGATGCCCGGTTACGGTTCTTAACCGAAAGTATACCCACAGAGGAGGGTGAACCGCAGTTGGTGGTTCAGGGGAGTATCCCTTACCAGTTACCCGTTCCCGATGCCGCCGTCCCAGAGAGTGAGGAACTCCGTTTGAGTGTGAATGTGGAAGACGAAGGGTTGGCGTTATTAAATATCCTCACCCGCCAGCAAGTGGCATGGAGGGAAGGAACCGGAAGCGTTAATTTAGAGATTCAAGGCAGCTTTGATCAACAACAAGGTCGTCCCCGAGGACTCAGGGCAGAGGGAACCGCGATCGTAGAAGGGGCGACAATTGCCTCCCAAGCCCTACCCGAACCGCTTGAGGATGTGACGGGCGAAATTGAGTTCAACTTTGACCAGGTTAATGTCAACAGTTTGACCGCAAACTATGGTGGCGGTCAAATTATCGCCGCCGGCACCCTGCCCATCTCCCAGCCTCGTCCTCAGCAAAATCCACTCACAGTCAATATCGGGGAACTTGCCATTAACCTGAAAGCCCTATACCGAGGTCAGATCCAACAAAGTCAGGTGGTGCTAACTGGGACAGCATTAAATCCCACGATTGATGGTGAAATTAACTTAGTTGATGGTACTGTACCACTACCTGAGCAAGATGGCGGTGCGGGAACTGGTGTAGGA
>CAZNNK010000089.1:0-11828 GCA_964574085.1 uncultured Coleofasciculus sp. | reverse complement strand
GAGTAGTGTTTTCAGGGTTGTGTTTTTTTTCATAAAACCCAATGATATAAGTTAGGCGATTGTCGGAAGACCGGGGATTGTTGTTTAACTTTCAAATATATCTGCCATTTTATGCCGAAAAATTCATGACTGTTCAAAAAGTAGAATCCCTGCGACTGACGACTGCCGGATTTATGGGATTATTTTTACATGGCATCATTGTGGCAGCACCCGGGGCGTTTCTGCCCCAATGGACGGCAGCATTTGGTGAAACTGTGAATATCGGACTCTTCTACACGGCGTTTTTGCCCAGTAGTTTAGTCGGACTGGTATTAGCATCGCGGCGAGTTGAACGTCATCCGTGGTTTGCTCTGGCATTTGTTACGGTTACGGTAGCCTTCGCTCTTATCTGCCTATCCCCGGCATTTCCCTGGATTGGACTAGCCGCACTCCTGATCGGATTTGGAGACGGAATTCTCAATCTCCAATGCAACAGTTTAGTTGGCGAACTTCATCCCCAACGGCGAATTGTGCTATTAAACTGGGCAAATGCGACGTTTGGACTCGGAGCATTATGTGCGCCTCTGATGGGGACATTTCTCCCTTGGCGATTGGCATTTGGACTGGTGACAATTTTGGCGCTGGGTGCCGTTGCTTTAGCCTGGAGAGCGCCCCATGTTTTGAACTATCAACCCCAGCGCGATCGCATGCCTTGGAAACAGGCTACCCCGTTTCTGGTGGTGATTTTTCTCTATGTCGGGTTAGAGAGTGCGATCGGTACCTGGAGTGGCGCTTACTTGAGAAGCTTGGGTGAGAGTCTTGTTTGGAGTGGCACCCTGCTTTCTCTCTATTGGGGAGGATTAACCGTGGGGCGTTTAACGTTGAGCATTTGGGTCAATCCCCAACCGATTCGACGATTGCAATGGTTGCTGCTGGCTGGATTAGCCGTGGTGAGCTTGACGAGTGTTTTTCCCTTGGGTATCTTGTTTGCTGTCGCTGCCTTTCTCTATGGTCCTACCTTTGCCACCGTATTTGCTCTAGTGCAACACAAGTGTGGTCATGTAGCAATAGGCTATCTATTTTACGCTGCTTACCTGGGCAAAACCTCTGTTCCGGCACTCTTAGGTCAAATCGGCAACCCAACCTATTTTCCATACGGGTTTATTGGGCTGGCACTACTTCTGTATGGAATGAGCCGAAAAATTTCTTGGCATTCCTCTAATGTCTAGTCCGAATGAAATTAGTCCCCTCTATCAAGTACAACGACTAAACAAATCAGCCAGAATTTGATTAGAGAACAAAAACCCCTCTGGATCACTTAATCTCAGCCGCCCAGTCATGGGTAGTTTCTGGGCAGTATGCCAATCCCAGGCTTTCCCATCGGGTTCCACAACGTCTACCCAACCTTTCTCGTAGTAGGGCTGCAATGTTGTGCCAATCTGTTCGAGAGTCTTCTGGCCAAACTGCTGCACCAGTGTCGATAGACTCACGCCTTCTGCCAAGCGTAGTCCTAGCATCAGGGTTTCTAACAAAACATCCACGTCTGAGAGTTCTGGACTCTCCCAGATCCCACCCGCTTCAATGAACTGTTGCACCCAAGCATAATACTCTCGCCGAGTGCGGGGGCGAGTCAACCGTCTTCCCTGAACATAACTCGCCGCCCCCATACCAAATCCGTAAAAAGGGCGGTTTTCCCAATACACCCGATTATGTCGGCATTGGTGATTTGGTAAAGCATAGTTGGATATCTCATAATGGTCATACCCTGCCTCAGTGAGGAGTTGCTGGGCAAGGCGATACATTTGAGCGGTTGTCTCGTCAGTCGGTAAGGGAGAAATGCCGGGGCTGTACTGCCGTCCAAAGGCGGTAACAGGTTCTATGGTTAGGTCATAGCAGGAGATATGGGTAGGGGCAAGCTGAATAGCGGCTGTCAAGGATTCCTGCCACTGTTCTAAGGTTTGAGTGGGTAATCCAGAAATCAAATCTAAACTCCAGTCGGGAACCTCTACTTGGCGGAGTAACTCGACGGCGGTGAAGATATGATTAAGCTGGTGCGATCGCCCACAAATGCCCAATAGTTCATCCTGAAAGGCTTGAACTCCCAGGCTAACTCGATTTACGCCAGCATCCCGGTATCCTTTGATCTGCGACAGGTCAAATGTGCCTGGATCGATTTCCATGGAAATCTCCGCATCGGTCGCTATGCCAAACTGCTGTGCTAAGGTATCCAGAATGCGGCTTAACTGTGAAGTGGATAACAGAGAGGGGGTGCCACCGCCAAAAAAAATGGTGACAAGAGAATCAGTTGAGGCTGGTGTTGTTTGAATTTCCTCAACCAAGACCTCCACATAATCCTCAATCGTGCCGGACGTGCTACCCGTGGCTTTATCGCCGACTACAGATACGGGAAAGTCACAGTAGTAGCAGCGGCGTCGGCAGAAGGGGATATGGATATAGGCGGAATGGGCAATTCCCATCTCGATAATTTTTTCAGATTGGTTTAGAAAATTTAACACATTATCCGGGAATTTGGCGAATATTTCTTAATGTTTGATGAATAAATAAGTAGATCGATGACAATTAACCTAAATCTATTACCTTTTGTAAACTTTTCTGAATGCCTAACCATCAATGGTATCTGAATTATGAAGTATGAATCTGAATGTCCTGTTCCCTGACCAATGACGATCCTGATCAATGATGCTGATAGACTGATTATTTCAAGATATTTTTAGAAAAATCTTGAGTCATTAACAGAAAAGGGCGAGAACTGTACTCACTTATACGAAAACCCGGAGATTTAAGCTAAGCCTATCGGCTTATGAAAACGAAATGACGTGAAAGATATAATAAACATGATTAACCTCTATCATTATAAATCTCGAATAGAATCGAAAGATTTGCCAGATAAACCACTTGGATTGGAACCATGCTTGATTTTGTCATTATTCTTTTATTCATCCTAGCAGGAGCAGGTATAGGGTTCGACATCGTTGAACTGCTGCCGCCCTCCGTGCAGGAACAGATTACTAATCTGGAGGCGCTGCGCTGGATTTTAGCCAGTTTCACCGCCATTATTGGTTTTGCGGTTGGGTTAACGGTGCAAGTGACCTACCGTCGTTTGGAAAAGCAGGTGCGCCAACTGCCCATCGAGGTCATTTTGACCCGGGCAGTCGGTTTGGTGTTGGGACTGCTGTTAGCGAATTTAATGCTAGCCCCAATTTTCTTGCTGCCTTTTCCCTCGGAGTTTGGGTTTATCAAGCCCTTGGCGGCAATTTTGGGCAGTGTAATGTTTGCCTTTTTGGGAATCAGTTTGGCAGATACCCACGGTCGAACTTTTTTGCGCCTGATTAATCCAAACAGCTTGGACACGATGTTGGTGGCAGAAGGGACGCTCAAACCGGCAGCGAGTAAGGTACTCGACACCAGTTGTATTATTGATGGTCGGATTGAGGAACTGTTGAATACCGGGTTTATTGAGGGGCAAATCCTCATTCCCCAGTTTGTGTTGCAGGAGTTGCAGCAGCTAGCTGATGCTGCTAATGATCAAAAGCGGATTCGGGGACGACGGGGGTTAGATATTCTCAAGGCAATGCAAACAGCTTATCCGGAACGCCTGATTATTCATCCGGCTGATTATGAGGATATTCAGACGGTGGATGCCAAATTGGTTCGGTTGACTCAGGAAATTAATGGCACGCTTTTGACCAATGACTACAATCTGAGTAAAGTAGCGAATTTGCAGAAAGTCCCAGTCCTCAATGTCAATGACTTGGCTCACGCTGTACGTCCGATTTATCTGCCCGGTGATAGCCTGGAACTGAAAATCCTCAAGGAGGGGAAAGAACCCTCTCAAGGCGTAGGGTATCTAGACGATGGCACGATGGTCGTTGTGGAAGAAGGACGCGACCACCTCGGCGTCCAAATGCGGGTTGTGGTCACCTCTGCTTTACAGACGTCTGCTGGACGGATGATTTTTGCTCGTCCTCAAGCGTCTGTGGCGGCGTAAAGCTATGAATCGGCTGCGGTTGAAGTGGCTATACCTCTAGAAACGGTGCTGGAAAATCGGCACCGTTTTTGCTCCGTTGCCAAACTAATCTCTAGGAAGGAACCTTGCTGTGTCAGAATGGTTTAGGATTGCCGGAGGAATTTCTGGCAAGATGTAGGCTGTTGGAGAGAAAACGAGCTTTTTTTATGAAAGTTGGCGATCGCGTTAGAGTTAAGACATCTGTTATTGTTTACCACAATCCTGCCCACCGTAATGAGCCGTTTGATATCAAGGGTATGGAAGGCGAAGTTATTGCTATTGTTACAGAATGGCAAGGGCGACCCGTGAGCGCTAACTTACCGATTCAGGTCAAATTTGACAAAAAGTTTCGCGGTCACTTCCGGGAAGATGAGTTAGAAGTCTTATGACTGTTCAGCAATTGAGCCACAAAATCAGTTAGTTGAGCGGTGAGAATACCTATCCAAATCAGCTTTTTTGCTGGCGGTTGACCGTTGACGGTTGACTGTGTATTACTACTTTATGAATCATTAGCGGCGACAGAACCATCTAAACAGGTTGATGTCGCCTTGCATTTTTTGGAGTTCTTGTTGGTGGCGTTTGGCAGTTTGGCGGTACCATTGGCAGTAGGATGCGAAGTCTTGGCGGTATTGCGTTTCTCGGTGAAACTCTTGGGCGAGTTGGTAGGTGGCAAAACTATCCGCAGCAGGGGGAGGGGTGGGAAAAAATTGGCGAAATTCCTCTGACATGGGGATTAGGGGTATTGGGTTGGGTACAAGTCAACGACCACGATGTTTAGTGTAACAGGCTCAGTCAGGATATGTTCACTATGCTGATAGATTTAGCGAATTTGTTGTTTATCTGTATGGAAATCCAGTTAAAGTTACACTAGAAAAAGTTAGAGTAACTGCAAAGATGATCATTTCCCATATCATTCTCAAAAATTGGCGCAATTTCTTGGCTGTAGATGTTTCATTAAACGAGCGAGTTTTTATCGTTGGTCCCAATGCCTGTGGCAAATCAAACTTTCTTGATGTCTTTCGGTTTTTGCGTGACATTGCTAAACCTGGAGGTGGCTTACAGAAGGCAGTCAGTGACCGTGGCGGTCTCTCCAAAATTCGCTGTCTATCAGCCAGACGATCTCCCGGTATTGAAATAGAAGTACATCTGTCAGAATCTGCTAGTGAAGAACCAGCATGGAAGTATGCCATTGGCATCAAAAATCAAAAAGGAGGTTCTAATCCTCCTATTTTAGTTTATGAGCGAGTTTGGCATGGAACCAAGCAAATACTTGATCGACCCGACAAAATGGATGAGGAAGATAAGCTCAGGAAAACGCAGACGCATTTAGAACAGATTAGTGCTAATTCTGAATTCAGGGAGATCACTAAATTTTTTGATTCGGTTGTTTATTTACATCTTATCCCTCAGTTACTTCGTTATTCTGAGACATTTTCCGGTTTTAATCTATCAGAAGATCCTTTTGGACGAAGCTTTTTAGAGCGTGTCACCAAAACACCTGAGAAGACGCGCAAATCTCGACTCACAAAAATTGAAAATGCTTTACGTTCAGCCGTTCCCCAATTAAAACATTTAACAGATACAAAAGATGAAATGGGTGTACCTCATTTGGAAGCTGTCTACGAACATTGGCGTCCCAATGCAGGCAAACAACGTGAAGACCAATTTTCCGATGGGACATTGCGCCTCATTGGTTTACTTTGGTCATTGCTGGAAGCCGACTCATTATTACTGTTGGAGGAGCCAGAATTATCATTAAATTCAAGTATTGTTAAAAAATTACCAACTTTAATGTATCAAGTACAGCGCCAAAAGAAAAGGCAAATTATTTTAAGCACCCATAGCGCTGATATCCTGGAAGATCCGGGAATTGGGGGTGAAGAAATTTTGGTGTTTACGCCTCAATCCGAGGGGACTCAGGTTGAGCAGGCATCCTCAATTGATAATGTGCGTTATCTCCTAGAAGGGGGGTTAAGTCCTGCAGAAGCTATTCTGCCCTTAACTAAACCATCTGAAGTCAATAATCTGGAGCGTCAGTTATAGTGGACTCCATCCTGATTAATTTGGCTGTTGAAGATTCTCTGAGTGAAACTGTGTTACGGGCAATTTTACGCCAATCAAACCGACCTTACGTCGTTAACATCTGTTATTGTCAACAAGGCTACGGCTACCTGAAAAAGACTGTTCGGGGATTCAATAATGCGGCTAAAGTAATACCTTATCTAGTGTTGACGGATCTTGATCGGACTGAATGTCCACTGAAACTCATTCAAGACTGGTTAGCCTTCAAAAAACATCCTAATTTTTTATTCCGTATTGCTGTTAGAGAAGTTGAAGCCTGGGTTTTAGCAGATCGTCAAGCCTTTTCTAAATTTATTGGAGTCAACCAAGACCAAATTCCCCCAGATGTAGACAAGATTGATGATCCTAAACAAAAATTGATCAATATTGTGAGAAAATCTAGAAACCGAGAAATACGAGAAGCTATAGTTCCACGACCTAACAGCACTGCCAAGGTTGGTCCAGACTACAACGGACAGTTGAGTCTATTTGTGGAAAACTATTGGAATGTTGAAGTTGCTATGGACAACTCTCCCAGTTTGCAGCGTGCGGTCAATGCGGTAAGTACATTTCAACCAATATGAAGTTTAACTTTTACCAGTCAAGCTGTCACTGTGGCTGATAAGTTATGGAACGTATATCGAGATCGACAATAACTGCTCCCCCTCGATTTTTCTCTACTTGACGCCATACATCGTAGCCCATAAGAATGGCTTTTTCCCAATCACCGAGCGAACATCGATCAACTTCTAGGTGAGAAGTCATATTTTTAATAGTTTTGAGCAGTTGGTAATCAAGTGCGGAAATTCCTTCCAAGTAATTATGATCCTTGGCATAGCTGAAAACAAGTGCTGATATACCCTCTTCAATTGCCTTAGCGCGACCACCGTCTTCAACCTCATCAACTTTAGGATTACTTTTACGTTTACATCCAAGTAGTTGACGAGTAACCGGAGACCAACCTAAAACCCCAGCATAGGCGAGGTGGAAAACATCGTGAAAGCGGTAACCATCATTAGCGTAGGAGTTGTCGGTGAGGTTGTTTCCAATCTGTTTTTCGTTGACAAATGCTTGCATTTTCACTGAGTTATCATGGCTCACCTCAGTAATCTCTACTGCAAACTGCCTTGGTAAACATTCGTGTTTGGGAAAATCCCTGTCGAATATATATCCTATAGCGTTAATATCTGTATGTTCTGCATCTCTCCATCCCCAACGGTCATGACACTTTTGAAGATTGCCTTCTGCAATTTCTCCTAAATCAAGCTCAAATTTGCTTGCTACGTTGGCAACATACCAAAGCAAATCTCCTAATTCTTCTGCAATACCCTCTTTGAATAGTTTGTGAGCGTCTCCATCACGGAGGTACTTCTTGTATTCAGTAAGCAGTGAACCTGCTTCACCGACCAAACCCAACAGGGGTACAATTATTTCATTTCCACTATTGGTAGGAATCCGATCGCTCTTCAATGCTTGTTCTTGATACGTGCGAAACTCCATTATTCACTCCTTGAAGTTTGATTTTGTCTTGGCTTGGGTAGCCCCTGGGGTTATTCTGCATTCTCTGTATTCTTTAACAGCTTGATTAATTCCCCACTTAGGTGGATACCAGTAATCAATTGGTTCTCCACGAGCTGAATACTTTTGCTTTATACGAGTTCGACCTGATATTCCGGGAATTTCTGGATGCCTAATCCGAGAATACTTATCGACTTCACAAAATAGATTTTGGCAATCGATTAACTGCAATGGTCGTCCAAATAGAGACTGAAAATCAAGACCTAATCGCTCGAACTCTGATTTTTGAAGTTCCGCCATAAACTTGATTATTTCTGGCTCATTTAGACCACCAAGATCGGCAAAACATTTCCGAATACCATCAAGCGCACCCGGACCAGGAACTACGAAACTCATTTCATCAAAATTCGTAATTTCGCTGTAATTGACATCTGTTATAAACTGGTATGCTAGAAAGTCACCGATAGTAGGATATTCACGCAAGAGGTCAAATCCTCTGTGCATGTTTGCTGCATCTGCAAGTTTCTTTGGCAGTTCATCAACCATCATCCGCTCAATCAACTTGAGATGGTTACGGTGTTTTCTTGTATGACCAAGTATTTTTCCTCCTGAAGGCATGATGTAGGCGGCTGAATAGATTCTTTGACTGTTTTCTATGGCTTCGGTAAGAATTTTGTCATAGCGTTTAAAAGAATAGTCTGCGTAGATAATATTGCCAAGTTTATTTTCTAAAAGTTGCCATGTTTCAATCTTATTGAAAATCTTAAACAGAATGATTCTGAAAAATACTTCCTCTGGAGTTGGAGGGAGATCGTCGCGGTAGATAACATGACGGATCAGGTATTGGCTGGTGCGATCTGATGCTCGGTAGGCATTGGTAAATTTGAAGGTAGAAAGGATTGGATCGTTAGTCCAAGGCATTGGCTTACCCACCAACTTTTTGAAAAAAATATTCTGCCTTTCTGCGGCGAAACGCCAGTAGGTATCAAAAACCACGGTGGGTTTTGCAGGCAGAATGTGGGAGTATGCAGCAATATCTATACTGTCATTTATTTTGGGTTTACCATAGTTACCTAAGTCAAGACTTAGTTGTTCATCAATAGGTTTGTTTTGGTGATCGCTTTTCAATTTTCCCCGCGTTGGTTGTTTAGCTGCCATACTATGTTCCGTCCGTTGCTGGCGTCCGTTGCTGGTTAGTCTGTCTTTGAAGACAGTGCTTCTCGACAAGCCTCCTTGACTGGAGCGAGAGTATCTGAAGTCTTGGTAATGTTATCCAGTTTAGCTACACCAACAAAGCAATTCATACGGCTAAACGTTAGTTCCATTTCGTGAGCCATAAAATCCCCCAGTCTGCATAACCCTAAGTAGTTACCATAGGCTTTATTGAATAGCTGCTGGGTAGCATAAAAAGCATTCATCGTAAGCGTTTTTCCCTGTGGAACAAAGCTAACGTTTTGCAGACAGGGAAACGGAAGCTGAGCGTCACTAACATGATCTCTCCGAGGATCAAAAATTGATGCCTGAAACATCGATCTCCTAACCCCTTTGCGTTTCTGATATTCAGAAATAATGAACTCAAGTTGGTTGTTTATTTTAGGTGGATTATCAGAATCAAAGGCAATAAGTCTTTCAAAGTAAAGACCACGGCTATTTTTCTTTTTACAATGTTTTATTGCCTTAGCCCTGGGAAGAAAATTGAGATACCGTTCAAACAATTCATGGCGCTGGTACTTAGACCTTCTCCAAAGGGAATCCGGGAAAATTGTATTGGCAACCGTGTGGATTTTTTGCTCGTCATTATCAGCAAGACACTTATCAAGCGATTGTCGAATATCGATATCCTCATTTGGAATACCATCATTAAAACCTGTGATGCTCACCACAAGAGGGGAAATTTCCTTGCCTGGATTATCAATAATATGCAAAAATGCTTTTGCCCAAGCATGGGAAAGGTTGTTTTCATCAATTAAAAGAGGTGAACTGTTACTCATCTTCCACCTCCTCAAGATGTCGATATTGACTTAGACCAATAAACTGATAGCGCGAGACACGAACAAAGACAGCCCATCCGGTGTCACGGCAATAAACCCGCACAACGCCGGGACGGTTAGCCTTGAATAGGCGTCCTTTCGGGTGATTTTCTTCAAAGGTGATAGTATCATTTGCTGCTTCCGCACCAGTTGGAAGAAAAAGGAGACTTCCAACTTCGGCATCAATTGTGAGCATTGACCAGTAGGCATCAGCGATAATTAACGGATCAGTAGATGGACGCCCAAGCACCTTTTTACGGATAGCCTTGGGCTTTGTTTTGAGAAGTGTACTAGCCCTTGAAGAAGAGATCATCCTAAGAGAGTAAGCCATGTGAGTAATTAGAGTTTCGTACCCGACACCAAAACTACAGGCAACTGTAAAAACTTGTTCTGGGGTTGCTGAATCCGCATTCCATCCCCGCGAAACAAATGCTTTCCGCACGCCTAAAACGGGCATAAGCAAGAATCCAGCAAATGAGTTAGCTAAAAACTCCTCTGGTTGAAAAGCTTGAGAGCGTTCTGATTCTTCTATCAGTTCATCGATAGTTGAACCATGTCCAAAGACGTGATGACCGAGTTCGTGAGCGCAGGTAAAGATGCGTCTGGGGAGAGGGCGTAATGCAGAAAGCAAGATTATCGGCTCTGCTTCTCGGAGATAGATACCCTCCATGCTAATATCAACAAACTTGACCCTCACATTGAGCTTATCGCATAAGCCGTAAATGCAGAGTGGGCTTTTGTTGTCAAAACCTGCCTTCCTCCGCACATCGATTGCCTTCTGTTGGGCTTGTTGTGCCAACACCTTTCTCTGATTTCTCAAAGTCTGATTCCTCAAAGTACTTCTCCCCCTCTACGCATCGAAGCAAGTATTGTTAAAAGTCGATCAAGGTCATCTGGCTTAAGCTTTCGGAGTTCTCTAGCGGCAAGCTGAATCTTGTCGTCATGGATATCAAGCTTGTCTGCACCTTCCCCAAGTAACCATGAGACACTTACGTCATAAATTTCAGCCAGCTTCGTGATCTCATCAGCAGAAACCTTTCTATTTCCAGCTTCCGCTTCCGTAATTGAAGGGCGATGAAGACCAAGCATCTTAGCCACTTGAGCTTGAGAAAGTCCCGCCATCTTGCGAGCTTCACGCAAGCGGGCTGCAATAATTGACCTCTTCTGTTCTTGATGACTCATATCTAAGTCTCTCCTGTGTTGACAATCTTACAGACTACATCAACGGACTGATCAATGGTGAGCGACTGCTTGCCGTCCTGTGAAAGACCTATTTTGTGAATCTGATTACTGGGAATCTTCACGTTGAGCTTGTCAGCTAGCATATTAATCGCCTCAATACACAGGAGACTATCAAACCCTTCCAGGTCAGTCATGGGACAGGTTTTTCCTGAGATTGGTGTTTCTCCATAGCCGCTATCTGTTTGGATTTCTGTGAGTACTTCTATAAATTGTTCTTTTACATCCTCTGGATTCATTGATATGGACTTGTATATTACCACTGGTAAGCTTATCTTACTAAATTAAAGAGGAACTGCCTACCTCAGGCAAGCCAAAACATCGTAGAGACGTTCTGACAGTTCAGCCAAGCCATTCCTACGAGGTCTGTCTCTACAAACTGCAACAAAAGGGAGCTATACTATCAGGCTGGGTATTAGATCTCCCACGCCAAAAAAGGCTCCCTAAAAGTAGAGAGCCTTTCTGATGGTAGGGTACAGCACTGCCGTACCCCGACGAAATTACTATCCCAAAACCGCCTTAGCCTTAGCCACGATATTATCCACCGTGTAACCAAACTTCTCTAAAGCAACGCCACCGGGAGCCGATACACCAAAGCGATCAATACTAATCGTGTCTCCTTCAGCACCAACATAGCGACACCAGCCAAAGCTAGATCCCGCTTCTACCGCTAACCGCTTAGTTACCGCTTTCGGTAATACCGATTCGCGATAGCTTTCATCTTGTTCCTCAAACAGTTCCCAGCTTGGCATAGAAACCACGCGAACTTTCTTCCCTTCACCCCGGAGTTTTTCTGCAGCATCAACACAGATGTGAACTTCCGAACCGGTGCCAATTAAGATGATGTCGGGTGTACCATCACTATCCGATAAGATGTAAGCTCCTTGAGCAACAGCATCAATGGACGTTCCCTCTAGGTTGGGTAATCCTTGGCGAGACAGTGCTAACAGACTAGGTGTTGCTAAACCCTGGGC
>CAZNNK010000088.1:0-12026 GCA_964574085.1 uncultured Coleofasciculus sp. | reverse complement strand
CGGCATACGAGATCTAGTACGGTCTCGTGGGCTCGGAGATGGTATAAGAGACAGAGTGAAGACGCAAAGGCGACTAAACCATAACGAGACACTAACCCATAGGTGGGTTTCATCCCGACAATTCCGCAGAATGATGCAGGTAGACGAATTGAACCGCCTGTATCCGAACCGATAGCCACTACACATTCACTCGCCGCAACCGCTGTAGCCGAACCCCCAGAGGAACCCCCAGGAACGCGGGACAAGTCCCAGGGATTCGCTGTTTGTTGATAGCTAGAGGTTTCGCAGGAACTCCCCATGGCAAATTCATCCAAATTCGTTTTGCCTACCATGACAGCCCCTGCATCCTTAAGTTTTTGAGTCACGGTAGACTCATAAGGCGGGACGAAGTTTTCCAGGATACGAGAGGCGCAGGTAGTGGGAATACCCTGGGTACACATATTATCCTTGATGCCAATCGGAATCCCCGCCAACATGCCAATTTCTTCCCCCGCCGCGATTTTGGCATCCACTTGACCCGCCTGTTCAAGGGCATAGTCGGCGGTAATATGCAAAAAGCTATGGATTTTGGGTTCTAGCGCCTGAATGCGATCGAGGGCGTCTTGCGTGATTTCAACACTGGTGCGTTCTTTGTTGATAAGTTGTTGGTGCAGTTCACGAATGGATGCCATGCTTGTACCTATTTATACTGATTTACCATGTTTGCCTTTCGTATTTTGGCAAAAATTCAGGATTAATGGTTGATGGTTCATGGTTGATGGTTCATTGTTCACGGTAGCCCTACAGCCGTTGTGTTCTCAAAAACTTGAATTCATTACTTTTTCTGCGCCTGATAGGTAACAAACTGTTGCAAAACTCCTACCGTTTCAAAATGGTAAGCAGGCAATAGGGGACTGATGTTAATATCGGTGCGGTAAATGCTGAAAATTACCCAGTTTTGTCGTTCGGTCTGCTGATCAATAATTTGCTGAATTTGGGGGCGTCCCTGATTAACTAGGGATTGGCATTGACGTTTGAGAAATTCTGGATCAGGGTTGAGAAACTCCAATTGCTTGGGGGTTTGAGTGCAGACTTCATCTTTGAGGTAGGTGCTGAGTTTTTCGACGGCGTACTCCTCATAAGACTCCTTACCCGGATTCGTCCACGCCAGTCCCACTCCTAGCACAACTAGCGCTGTTCCACCCAATGCTGTAATAATTTTTAACGATTTCATGTCACTCGGTTAAGCCTCCATTGGTTACGACTATTCCCTCTA
Organism: uncultured Coleofasciculus sp.; assembly: GCA_964574085.1. Lineage (GTDB taxonomy): Bacteria > Cyanobacteriota > Cyanobacteriia > Cyanobacteriales > Coleofasciculaceae > Coleofasciculus. Next base: position 10,771 of record CAZNNK010000088.1, on the reverse strand, counting down.
ACAGGAGGGTTCCAGGTAAATTGCCAAGAAATACTGGTGTAACTCACCGACTTGATGCTATACTAAAAAACTGTATGGCGAGCGTAGCCAAGAGGTTAAGGCAGTGGATTGTGGTTCCACCATTCGTGGGTTCGAGTCCCATCGTTCGCCCTCAAGGTAACGAATTTCTGGCGTATGCCACTGCAACATTGAACCGGACTTGATAGAATCGCTAGTATTTGTTTCTCAACCCTGCTTGAGCCTAGCGTTGGGTCAAAACTCACTGTCACTTCATGTTTGCCAATTTCCTTCCCGCCCAAATTCAGCAGCTTACTGAGTCTACCTCAATTGACTTGGCTCAGGCGATCGCACGCCAAGATATTCTCACACCCCTGAACCCCCAACCCATTGCCACAACCTATGTCCACCAGGGAAAAGGGGGAACACCCATCCTGTTATTACATGGTTTTGATAGTTCCATCTTTGAATTCCGCCGCCTGTTTCCCAAATTAGCTGAACACCAGGAAACATGGGCGGTAGATTTATTGGGATTTGGCTTTACGGATCGGATATCTCAGATCACGTTTAACGCCAGCGCCATTACCACTCATCTGTATTATTTCTGGAAAACCCTGATTCAAGTCCCTGTTATTCTGGTTGGGGCATCAATGGGAGGGACAGCAGCGATTGATTTTACTCTCACCTATCCCCAAGCGGTGGAAAAGCTGGTATTGCTGGATAGTGCAGGTTTTACCAGTCCCCCGCCCATTGGCAAATTCCTGTTTCCCCCCTTGGATTATTGGGCGGTTGAGTTTCTGCGGCGTCCCCAGGTACGAGAAAAGATTAGTAAAAATGCTTATTGTGATCCGACATTCGTTTCCGCCGATGCCTTACTGTGTGCGGCGCTGCATCTAGACATGCCGGGATGGCATCGGGCATTAATTTCATTTACTAAAAGTGGAGGATATCCGCCCATTGCCCAAAAACTGAGCAAAATTCAGCAACCAACGTTGATTTTATGGGGAAAAGATGACCGAATTTTGGGAACAAAATATGCTCACAAGTTTGAAGCGGCTATTCCTAATTCTCAACTACTATGGATTGATGACTGTGGTCATGTCCCCCACTTGGAAAAACCGGAAATAACGGCAGAATACATACAGCAGTTTAGTTAGGGGAGGGAACAGGGAACAGGGAACAGGGAACAGGGAACAGGGATAAAAGGGCGGGCGTGATTGTAGAGACGTTGCATGCAACGTCTCTACAATCTTATGACCACTGACTAAATGGATGGCGAACTAAATTCGCATTGTAATAGTTAGGATCTCCTGTCACTTCTTGACCAATCCAATCCGGTAACTCTAAATCTTGATTTTCTTCCGTTAGTTCGACTTCGGCAAAAATCAATCCTTCATTCTCACCGATAAACTCATCCACCTCCCAGACCAAACCCTGACACTCTATCCGATAGCGCGTTTTTTCAATCAAGGGGCGATCACACAATGTCTCTAGCATTTCTTGAGCATCTGATCCAGGAATCGGATACTCGTACTCGACTCTAGAAAAATTCTCGGTTTTCCCTTTAATCGTCAGATAGCCCTGATCTCCAACTAAACGCACGCGCACCGTCGTTAGGTTTTGGGTTGCAATATAACCTTGACGATAGAGCGTTCCTTGACCCAGGGTGCGCCATTGGTCGCCTTTAACTAAAAATTTTCGTTCAATTTCGATTGCCATGGCTGCAATTGTAGCTCTTTTGGAACAAAAAGTAGATTATCAGAGTCAAAGTTTTGGATAACCATCTGTACTGGACTGACACAGCTAAAATTGTGGAATAGACTTTACCATTGAATCGGGCGCAAAGGGAAAGCGCCCCTACGGTTTCGGGGCGTAATTCTAATTCATCAAATAAGGTGTGCCACACCAGTACACCTCTTAACTACCAATACCCAAACGTACCGCTAACGCTGGCGTGAAAGGAATCAACGTTGCCACCATTAAAAACAGCGCCACTAAACCTAAAATGGCTCTCGTATCATCGGGTTCCGTAATTTCATTGAGACTCGGACGTTCCAAAGAACGCTGCAAAAATAAAATGATAATTGCCCAATACAAAATCAATGGATTCGAGGGATTCGCTAATGCCACAATTCCCAAGATAATCAATGTAGCAATTGTCGTGCGACGAGCCGTTTTGCGTCCATAGATAGCTTGCACAACCCGCCCTCCATCTAACTGTCCGGCTGGCATTAAATTCAACGCACTAATCACTAACCCCAGCCAACCCATAATGGTTAAGGGATGAACATCAATAATCGGTTCTTGCATCGACGATCCTAAAATAATCCGGGCTAACCCACCCACCAAAACCGAACCTTGGAAAAATTGAGCCGGAACCTGAAAAGTACTGCCTTGATGAGACAAAACTAAGCCCAATAGCAGCAGTAACACAGACGCAATCCCACCCGCCGCCGGTCCAGCTAAGGAAATGTCAAACAAAGCTTTACGGTTAGGCACCAACGATTCAAAACGGGTAATCGCCCCAAAGGAACCGATTTGTAAACTGGGAATAAAAAATGGGAAACTCAGACGCACCTGATGACGCCGCGCTGCCCACCAATGACCCAATTCATGCACTGCCAAAACGGTGCAAATCCCTACACCTAGAGGTAAGGTTTCCTTAACCCGTTCGGGCGCGGTAAACAAATCAAAATTGAGCAAAAATCCAGCCGCTTCTAAGCTAGTAACCAGGGTAGCCACCAGCAAAACTCCTGCCAAAATTTTCTGGGGGATTGTTAGCGGTTGGGGATCATTACTACTGGGTAGAACAATCACCACAGGTTTCCCTTCGGGATCTTCAACTAAAAAGAGTCGGTAGCGATCATCCAACCGTTGTTCTAAACTAGCAGATAAACGGGAATGCACCGCCTCAGGCTCACCACCGCGCAGATTCCCCTTAAATATCACCCCTTCCTGATAGGGAATGGTTTCTGTGGCAAAGAATGTATCGATACCAAAAATTCCCTGGATAGTTTTCAGATCGTCGGTCGAAATGGGTATCACTTCAGTCCCCGCCGGACCACTACTATTGGGTGATGGGGACGTTGGTGCTGAGATATCTTCTGGCGGCGACACATTTTGACTGTCGCTGGTCTCTGATTTCTCCTGAAGTAACTGATTGGCACGCTTCTGCAAGACGGCATCTTGACCTTCTTCCCGCAACCGTTTGCCCAGGAAAATATAGATCCCGGTTGAAACCACCAATAAAAATAAGATACCAACAATATTCAGATAAATGCCAGCAGCCAATAGGACGAAAAATATCAGCCAGGGAACCGTCAACACCAGGGACTGCAACCAGGCGAGGATGCCGAGTCTGCCGTAAGTTCTGGCACGCCTATATCCCCAACCGATGACACCAAGGGCGACAAGGAGAAGTAAAACTGTTGCAGTCGTTTCTGATCCGTTGAACATGTTTAATGAAACTTGTAGCAGCAAAAGCCAATAGTTCTACTTTAGCTGAGTGGGGATGCTGCGGAAAGTCGCTGTTGACAAATCACTCCCCACTTTTCTGATAGCTGAGGAGTGCTTGTCTGAGATTTCCTTGCTGTTGACTCAACAGGCGATCGCAGACTGGGGCATCTTCTCCTGTCCAGTGCATCAGCAGTGCCAGTTTCACCCGGCGTCCGCTGCGTTCGAGTAAAAATCCGGCTTCATCTCGGCTCAGGTCAGTCAGGTCTTGTAGAATTCTTAAAGCACGGTCATGGAGTTTTTTATTGGTGACGGCGACATCGACCATGCGATTGCCGTAGACTTTGCCAAGTTGCACCATCACACCCGTAGACAGAATATTCAATGCCATTTTGGTCACAGTTCCGGCTTTTAAGCGTGTTGAACCCGCGAGAATTTCTGGACCGACGAGTAAGCGAATATCTAAATCCACTTCATAACTAACTTGTTCGGCGGGAACACAAGCGAGCAAAATTGTCGTAGCACCTCGTTGTCGTGCAGCTTGCAGCGCCCCGCGTACATAGGGTGTTGTCCCACCAGCGGTAATACCTACCACCACATCCAATTCCGTCACCTGACGGTGGGCGATCGCGTCACTGCCATCTTCTTGGCGATCTTCCAAGTTTTCCGAACTGCGGATTAACGCCCCAGCGCCGCCAGCGATAATCCCTTGCACCAGTTCAGGGGGGGTACAAAAGGTGGGAGGGCATTCTGCCGCATCCAGTACCCCTAAGCGCCCGCTGGTTCCTGCACCAACATAAAAGAGACGCCCCCCTTGTTTCAGAGCGTTTGCCGTGCGATCAATCGCTTGCGCCAGTTGAGTTCTGACGGCGGCGATCACACGAATCGTTTTCTCATCCTCGCGATTAAACAAATCCACTAACTCTAGCGAGGTGAGCTGGTCGAGATTTTGACTTTGAGGGTTGACCTGTTCGGTTAGCAGATAACCCCGTTCCTCCAACTTTTTCATTTATTTCACTATAGTTCCGCTTACAACAATCCCTCTAGCTGACGGCGAATTCGATCCAGATCAGACATCTCAGGTTCTTGAGTTGGCGTCGCATCGGGTTGCCAGTCTGTTTTTTCCACATTTGTTTCCGGCGGTAATGCCAACATCCCAGTTTCAACAAGCTGACACTCATAGCCGGCACTTTGGCAGAATTCTTCAATTTCTTCCATCTCCAGCGCTTCCACAGAGGGACTGGGGAAATCCTGGGCTTCCAGCATTCCACCAAAGCGGATCGCGTCATCCTCTGACTCAAACATCAATACCACATTACGATCGCTGATTTGTAGGGTGTGAATTCCCTCGTTTTCAGTACGAGCATTGAATAAGAGAACATAGACTTGTTTCGGTGCAACCATAACCTATTCAGATGGGAGTGATCGACAGACAAAAAAATCGTCTTTACCCAGAATATCGGTTTAATTCCCTTATTCACCAGCCACTCGACCATAACGAGCGATAAACCTCTGGCTGGGGTGCTGTTGATGGCACAACCACGCCCACATCTGATCGCCGCAGCAGAAGTGCCACCATTCCCCTGGATGACGCTGAAATCCTGCCTTTTGCATAATATCCCGTAACAATTGCCGATGGGCATGATAGGGGAGGTGTAACGCTTGGGCGTAGTAATCTGGATCAGAGCGGGGTGAGAGTTCGTCAATCGCTGAACCCATGTCAATCACTTCACCCTGATGATTAACGAGCGTAATATCCACAGCGGCACCTGTACTATGAGGCGGTGGGGTCAATGGATCAGGACTTGGTAATGCCCAGATTTTATACACTTGCTGCCATATTTTCTGGCGTTCTGATTCCGATAGAGTCGCTGGGTTGAGGTTTTGCGATCGCACCACTTCTGCAAAGGTATGGTTGACCATAAATTCCTGAACCGCCACCGGACGATAGGCATCAAAAATCAGGATACGCCAACCCGGACATTGTTGTTGCAGGTAAGTTTGAGCTGTGATTAATGCCTCTAACACCGTCTGGCGCAAATGATAGGGAGACGTCTCCCCATAAGGAGCGCCCAGTTTTTCATAAGCATGAGGGGAATCCACTGCGAACCGTTCCAAGGGTATGGGAACTAGGGGTTCTCCACAGTCTCGAATCGGAATCTGGTAATAGGGTTTCATTGTTCTTTGTCTTTGGTCATTAGTCCTTTGTTTTCTAGCACTGCCATCAGACTAATGACTCAAATACACACACGTACAAGAAATCCCCTGACCGTCAGAACAAGCGCTCAGGGGCTAAAGAATACAGTGTTTCCTCTTTGAACATATCCAACTCAAAGAGCGAAATAATCCGTATATTTCCGGAACTTTGTGAGCTAGTTCATTTGTATCACCGTAGAATCACGGAGAATATTGTGTGCTTTTGCAAACAAATGTTAAATTAATTAAAGAAAACAGACTGTCAGGGTAAGACCAACAAAGAAAAGGGACTTACGTTTAGACACGGAGATACTGCTTAAATAACTCAATGGCGTAAGTCCTTAATAAGTCGTATGTGCTTAACTACTATTGTGTATTTCTACTTACGTAATTTCCTCAGCAATAGTTATGAATCTTAATACGCGATTTAGCGGATTTATCTCTGTCTCTACTGGTTAGTTATTTCTGCCGCGCTGCACTAGCTTCCCCAGTTTCCTGATCATCCTGGGAAGTCGCTTCCGGAATCGGATCGTAACCCCCCGGATGAAATGGATGACAGCGTAAGATGCGCCGTAGTGCGAGGATACTCCCACGCCACGGACCGAAGCGTTCAATGGCTTGTAGGGCATAGGTTGAACAGGTTGGATGAAATCGACAAGTTGGCCCAAAGATAGGAGAAATTAAGGTTCTATAGCCTCGAATCAGCCAAATTAATAAAGTTTTCATCGTGTAATAAAGTGTTATAAGGCACTGCTGTGTTATTCGGGTTCACTCTTGCTTGACTCATTACCTTGGTTTGAATCAATTCCGGCGTTATGGCTCCAGATTAGTATTGTGGCACTGGGGCTAGGTGTGATTGTGCTATCTGCTGAGACACTCCATCGTCGGACTTCTACGAGTTCAGAATTAGCCCGCAAAGTGGTTCACATCGGGACGGGCAATGTGATTTTGGTGGCTTGGTGGTTACAAATTCCCGCCTGGGTGGGTATAGCCGCATCGATCATCGCTAGCGCGATCGCACTTTCGTCGTATTATGTGCCATTTCTGCCCGGTATTAACAGCGTGGGACGTAGAAGTTTTGGCACGTTCTTCTATGCGGTGAGTATCGGCATCCTCATCGCTTGGTTTTGGTCGCCTCATCAATTCCACTATGCCGCTATTGGCATTTTAGTCATGACCTGGGGAGATGGGCTAGCGGGACTGATTGGGCAGCGATTTGGACAGCATAAGTACCAAATTTGGGGGATGACAAAAAGCTGGGAAGGTTCTCTGACGATGACGCTCATCAGCTATGGGGTCACTTGTTTAATTCTATTGGGTGTCCAGGGTAATATGTGGCAAACCTGGTTAGTGCCTATAGCTGTAGCGTTAGGGGCTACCACTTTAGAAATGTTCTCAAAGTGGGGCTTGGATAATCTTACGGTACCTGTCGCCAGTGCTGCTTTGGCGTTTTACCTTCATCAACTGTTTCCTCTGGTTTGAGACGTAGCATGAGGAGTCTCTCCATTCCTCTAGGATTGACCCCGACTGATGAGCATAATCTACACATTTCGTAATATATTGTTAACATAGTTAAAAATCATCCTCTAGACCGATCACGTTCTATAGCACTTTCTTGCCAAACGTCGATACAGCATGAACTTCTTCAATCCCACAGAGCCAATTCTTCGTACCAAACAGCACGCACTCGACTACCAAGACCGTCAAGGATTGTTACGCCTGCATTGGCAACTCGGACACAAGACACTGCTATCTGCCTTTTATACCCGTATCGATCAGGTATTCCTGTTCTGGGGTCTAATTTGTGCGATGATTTTTATCACTGCCCAATTTTTGCCGATAAGCTGGAAACTCCAAGCCGGACTGTGGTCTGGACTCACCTTAATTGGTACTGTAGCGATGGTGGTACTTACTAACTTTTGGGTAAAAGTTGAACGCCTCAATTGGTTACTTTATTTCTGGGGAGTTCTCATGGTTGGTGGTGTGATTCTCACCGATTTGAGTATCTTCCTGGGTTGGGGAAATGTGTTGATTCGCCTTTGTCCTCTATGGTTGGGATTATGCGCCGTGGGTTACATCGGGACAGGATTCGGGATGCGATCGCGTGCCTTTACCCTAGCAGGTATCATTCATTTATTGGGTATTGCGCTTTTAAACTATGTCGGAGGTTGGCAGTTTCTGACCACGGGTATCGTGATGACCGCCTCTCTACTGATGTTTGCCGAAACCCAGTGGGATATGCGTCCCCCGATTGAGTACAAGCTGTTAACGCTAGAACAACGACAGTTCAATCAACAGCAGCATCAATTGCGTCAACTTTCGTGGTAAACCCAAGACTTCTATTCTTTTAGAGGGATAGCAAATTGTGGTCTTTTATACCTAACGGTCGATAAACTGAAAGGGTTTAGCCGCTATTATAGAGAAATAACAAAGGAATTGCACTGGATTGGACGTTTTGCCGCTGTGGTTCATTCGTTGCACATCGAAGGAGAGCGACGTCAGATGTGCAAACGGTGCAGTTGAATAGCTGAGCTAAGGTGGTGTGGAGTTTTTGTCGCTTCCTTCACTTGGCTACTACCAACGGGAGACGAAACTCTCCATCAGAGCGGTCGAAGGTAGTAGACACCGAGTAGTCAGCTTATCCAATCAAATTCCTTTATAAAAAAAACCTAAATAAAAGTTGGTGAAGTGGTTAAACCTATCTTCACCAACTTAGTTTTTGGAATGAACCCATAAACAATTACCAAACCGATTTTTTTACCGATTGTTATCAGAGGTTACCAATCCGCTCTTCTGGGTTTGTGGAAGGGTTCACCACTGAAGGGTTGTACGCCCGTAGATGGATAAGCATCGTCACTGGGACCGAAAATTCTGACAACCGCTTCTGATATATATTGGGTCATTTCTGCAAAGAGTTTGGAAATATTCATCATCTTGTCCTCCTAATCGAGTAAAACTCAGTCAGATTTAAATTGGTGTATTGGTATGCAATTCACTTGTTAATTATGAGGGATACACCATAAAAAAACAGTATTCTGCAACATTTATTTGATTATGTTTGCAATACTTTTCCTAAGGTTCAGTCAAACGCCCGATTATTCGCTATTTGTATAAATTTTCGTTTACATCCTTGACATTCTGTAATGATTTGTTGCGCTCATGCTGGGAAACCCGAGATTCGCTATGTCAAACTTAAACGCCTGATCGTATAATGGCACAAGCAGGCTTAACTGCGGCTGCTGCACCGAAGTCTGCCAAACGCTCCACATTGATGATTGAGGCAAGTCGTTTTGACTTGTTAGGTATACTTATGCAGCCGAAAAATTTGCGCCGACTCCTGCGGGCATTGTCTCGACAGGGGTTGGATGTTCACTACAACCATCCGATCTACTCTGTACGTCTCCAAAATTCTGCCAATGCGCCTGTGGCAGAGGTTTTACTCCCAGAAGGGTTTCCAGTGGAAGCCAAAGCGTTTAAACAGTTGGCGAATCTGGCAAACATTCGCCATCCATCGGGGGGTCACGTTTGTCAGGTTTGCGCTACGCCGGATTTTCACCCCGGTGACGCCGGAGTTGCTATCGGTTCAGTCGTGGAAACGGAAGGGATGATTATTCCCGCTGCTGTTGGTTCTGATATCAACTGTGGGATGCGATTACATCTGGCGGATTTATCGATTGATGACTTTTTAAACAAACGCGATCGCTTTGTTGAGTTGATCAAAGGGGATTACTTTTTGGGTACTCGTGATGTCACGATGACAGCCAAAACCAGTCGGGCTTTATTTGAACATGGGATTCCCGGTTGGCTGGATGGGATGCTGGATTCACCAACGGGTAGTTTTGTCAACTCTGAACTGGATCAGTTAGTAGCTGAATGCGATCGCGTTTACTTAGGCGGTTCCCTGGATGGGGCAATGCGGTGGTCACCAGAGGAACTCGTTCCCGAGGAGGGTTGGGTGCGAGATGGAGGATTGGGGACAATTGGCGGTGGCAATCATTTTGTGGAAATCCAGGTGGTTGAGGCGATTGAAGATCGGGCAAGGGCGTTTGCTTGGGGAGTGCGAGAGGGACAACTGGCATTTATGGTGCATTCTGGTTCCCGGAATGTGGGCAAATTTATTGGGGGACTTTGGCGAACCCGTACTCAAGCGGTTTGGCTACAAGGACATCCTTATCCAGAGTCTCGGCTGTTTTCTCTGTCGGTTCACCGGAACCCTGATTTGGTGCAGGACTATTTGCAAGCACAAGCAACCGCCGCTAACTATGGTTTTGTCAATCGGCTTGTGTTAGCGGAACTGTTACGATTGCGCTTACGGCAGGTTTATGGGGATGTAGAAGCTCCCTTGGTTTACGATTTGCCTCATAATATTACGTTGCCTCAAAAGGAATCCGCTCAAATTCATCGATGGATCACTCGCAAAGGTGCTTGTCCGGCTGATGCCGAACAGCCTGTGATTATTCCAGGTTCAATGGGGACACCCTCTTACCTAGTCGTCGGAAAAGGAAATCCCGCCTTTCTCTGGAGTGCATCTCATGGCGCAGGACGGTTGCGATCGCGCTTTGAACTGAGTCGTCGCGGGGCAGGTTACTGTGAGGAAACCTTAGGGTTAACAGGTGTTGATTGCATTACCCTGCGGGAAGAACGGCGGATTGAAGAAGCACCTGTGGCTTATAAGCCCATTCAGCCCGTAATTGAGGCACAAGTTAAGGCTCAGATGGTCAGTGTAGTAGCGCGTTTACGACCGATTTTGACGTTTAAGGCGTAATTTGTAGGGGCGAAGCATTCGTGCCAAAAACTTAGTCCGAAGCGTATAATAGTTCTCCAAGACGGCTTCGCCCACCCCTCTCTAGAAAAGATGCGATCAATACATTTTCATGAATTGGTGTAAATGCCAAAAATTGATCCGATGCCAAATTTAATTCAGAAGGTATAGGGCTGTTTGGGGTCTAGCTACTACAATTGAGCCAACAGAACTGACTCCGGGAGCATGTCAAGGAAAGCAGGCAATATTATAGCTAATCGGATAAGTTGGGTTTAGTTCCAAGGGTGCAACCTACTGGCGTTGACATGTATCCCTGACTCCCGCACTAGGTCGCCCACCGTTAAGATACTCATTCCTGATACG
>CAZNNK010000087.1:0-12064 GCA_964574085.1 uncultured Coleofasciculus sp. | reverse complement strand
GTCCAATCTAAGGCGGCTTGGGCAAAGTCGGTTTGTTTGTAAAGAATCGGTTCGTCTGCGCCTAATTGACGCACTAATCGGGCTTTTTCTTGGGAACTCACCGTGGTACAAACATCAGCCCCTTTGATTTTGGCAAGCTGAATGGCAACATGTCCCACACCACCCGCACCGCCATGAATCAGCGCTGTTTGTCCGGCTTCTAAGCGCCCTCGGTCATATAAGGCTTCCCAGGCGGTAATTAGCACTAACGGTGCGGCGGCGGCTTCTGTAAAGGATAAGGATTTGGGTTTTCGGGCGACCCAACGTTCATCCACAACCGTGAGTTCGGCATAATTCCCCGTACCCGATTTTCCTAATCCGCCCGCACAGAAATACACCTCATCGCCAACCTGAAATCGGCTGACAGCAGACCCCACGGCTTCCACGACACCCGCGCCATCACAGCCTAAAATGGCAGGCATATCGTCAGGGTAGAATGTACCACGGTTTCGCAGTTTGGTATCGATGGGGTTAACCCCGGCGGCGTGGAGTCGTACTACTATGTCTCTATCGGTTTGCAGTTTCGGTTCGGGTACGTCCTGCAATTGCAGCACTTCTGGCTTACCCGGAGTAGTCATGACGACGGCTTTCATTGTTTTGTCCTTTGTCTGTCCTTTGTCATTTGTCCTTTGTCATTTGTCCTTTGTCAAGGAATAGGGAGTTTTTTCCGAAAACGGTAACAGATAGATACCAAATAAGTAGGTGGACAAAATTAAAGTTAACGGTTGAGAACAGGGAACAGGGAACAGGGAACAGGGAACAGTAAGGGTTTGAGGGCGATTTACTTGCACTTAATTACAGTACCATTTTATGCCAGTCCGACTACTTATCCCCTCTTATTTATGACTTCCACCTAGGGTTATTAGCTATTTATACTTAATTCGCGGGTCAAATAGGGCATAGGAAATATCAACCAAAAGATTAACCAGGACAAAGATAACTGAGACAACAACGACACCACCCTGTACAACAGGATAGTCTCGTGCCAAAATTCCTTCGTAAATCCAGGAACCAATTCCGGGCCACGAGAAGATGGTTTCGGTTAAAATAGCGCCGCCTAAAAGTGTACCAAACTGCAACCCAATAATTGTCACTACTGGCAACAGGGCATTTTTTAATCCATGGCGAAGAATCACCCAATGTTCGGGAATACCTTTTGCCCTAGCGGTGCGAATATAGTCCTGGGAGAGAACCTCTAACAGAGACGAACGAGTAATTCGCGCTAAAATGGCTAAGGGAATTGTGCCGAGGGTTAGAGCGGGTAAAATGAGGTGAGATAGGACATCTTTTAATAGGTTTACATCCAATTTTAGAATCGCATCGAAAAGGTAAAATCCGGTAATTGGTTGAAAGGTTAATCCCGCTTCAATACTAATCCGTCCACTGGGGGGAAACCAGTTCAAGGTAATGGCAAACAGGTAAATTAACAGTAATCCCAGCCAATAGACAGGCATAGAAACCCCCAGTAATGAGCCAATCATGGTTATGTTATCGGCGGGATGATTCTTGTAAACCGCCGCTAAAACGCCAGCCGGGATTCCCAGAATGACGGCGACTATCATCGCGGCTAAGGATAATTCAAAGGTGGCGGGAAAGCGAGTTTTAATTTCATCGATAATCGGAATCCCACTAATAATACTTGTGCCGAAGTCGAGATGGAGTAGATTGTTGATAAAGGTGAGGTATTGCAGGGGTAGGGGTTGATTTAAACCGAGTTGTTCCCGTAAGGCTTCTACCTGTTCAGGAGTGGCGCGTTCTCCTAGCAGAACTGTTGCTGGGTCACCGGGGATTAGGTGGAGGAAGAGAAAGACTAATAGGGTAATACCCAGGAGAACAGGTAACAGGTTGAGTAGACGCTTGATGATATAGTGAGTCATCTTTGGGTTTAACGTTTTTCACCTCAAGTCTTTATCCTATAATGGTTTTTATTCAGATAGTTTGTTTAGACTTGAGGTTGACACGATCAGCAGTTACCGAATTTTATAGATCGACTACACTATCCTCTAAATCCTTATAGCGAATTTTCCCTTACGCGATCGCAAGTCTCTATTTTACCTAGATAAATTCCCACTTAACCCGAATGGCACGTTCAATAAGCATTGTCAGATCTGCAAAACCCTTGATATGCCGTAGAGTGGGTTGAGCGAAGTCGAAACCCACCAGCATACCAGTCAGTGACATTCCACTTAACCCCATTTCCATTCACCCAATCGGACAAAAATCGAGTGAATTCCCAACCAATCACGCAAATAAACAATTAATGGGTTCCCAATTTCCGCTTAATAGTAGAGCCAATAAATCCCAGGGTTAATGTCAGTAAACCCAGAACTGAAGTCGGTTCAGGAACCGATTGAGGAGAGTGTGGAGAGTGTCCATGACCCCCACTCCCATCTTCAAACGTCAAATGTTCGTCTATAGCATTGGGAGCAACATCTGGGTGAGTCGTAGCAAAAAGAGACTCTGGGTTTTCCAGTCCCAGCCACATATGACTCATATAAAAACCTGGGACAATAAGACTATTAAATGGAGGGTAGCCTAGGCTGGGATCTTGCTCATAAGGAGCCGCTACGATTGTATCATCGGAGAGAGCCGTTAACAGACGATTGACAAATTTCTGATCCGAAAGAGACTGGGTAAATTCAATGTCCTCTGAATTTAACGTGCCAATATTTCTAAAGTCTGTATTTTCGTGAGAATGCCAACTCGCTTCTTCCCCAAATGGCTCAAAGATACTTGAAACATCACGCTGTTCATTCTCCTTATAATCTCTATAGGCGGCGAGAAACGCTTCCGGACTAACCGTCTCCGGATCAATTGTGGCAAATTCAACTAATTCAGGCACAGAATATTTAGATTCTGTCCAAAAAACGGCAACTAATTCACCATTTTCATCGAAATTTAATCCCGTTGGCATAGAAGCAACAGCCGGCTGAGTCAGCGCTGGCGGGAAAAACCAATGCTCACCATGTCCCTTAATGGGAAAGAGGAACGGGCGAAATCCGGCTTCGATGGCATTTTGTTTTCCATTCTCAGTCATAAAAGGCATGACTGAATTAAACGCCCCTTCAATAATCTCTTGTTCCGCCTGAGAAAAATCATTGCCATAGGCATCATAAAAGCCATTCAAGCTTTTAATATAAGCGGCTTCGGCATTTAAGCCGATTCCCAGCACGCATCCCGATGAACATAATCCGACAAGTGCTAGCTTTTTAGTTAGTCTCATTTTTAATTGACCTCAAATAACAAACTATCGCTTATATAGTCTACGGTTAGAGTAACTCACGATTAGTCGTATAGATATAAGAATAAATACTCACTTGCCTTGCCAAGGAAATCAGCAATCCAGCATGGAGATTGGGAAACAGAGAATAGTAAAGACTTGATTTTTTTTACAATTCTTAATTAAATTAACCAAATTTATGTCTATAGATTGAGTGCAAAAAGCGATTTTTTATGCCTTTGTATTGATGCGCGATCGCACGCTTCTACAGTATCTTATAAATCCCCTAGAACTGGGGCATTTTCGACTGACGATTCTGATAGTGTTTTTCACATAACCAAAGGTAGTCCCCGGTATAGGTTGGAAGCCGCTTAAGTCCCAACCGTTGATGATGGGGATCTTCCTCCTGTAAGAAAGAATGTAATGCCAAAATTCCCGAACGTTCCGCTTGAGTGAGTAAGCCATCTCGCATCCCGACGGTTCCATCAATCAGGAGTTTGTTATCGCTGAGAATCGTATTGCTTAACTCCTTCATGATCTCCAATTGATATTGAATCGTACTGACTTTCATGAATTCTTCGCCAAAAAACATATTCGCGGCGGGTGCAGTAATCGGAGTTAAGGTTTTCAACACTCCCGCAATTAAATTAGCGTAGGGGGCGACTTTTTCTACCCACTCACGCGGCGCTTTAAACTCATAAACTCCTTTATCAATATCATGGACAGGATGCTGACAATTCGGTTCCTCACACCACAAATGCAGCCGATACTTTTTACTCGTCAACCGTCGCCAGTTTCCTTCCCTCGGTTCCAGGGTAAATAGTCGCGGTCCCCGTTTGGATTCGCTGGCGACGGCTTGCATAATTCCCATCACATAGTTGGCGATGCGGCTTTCAAATTCCTGGAGATTCTGCTGAATTTCAGTAAAGCCAAGCTCAACTTTAAGTTCAATGCGACTCAGTTGTTCTCTAGTATCTTCCTCTTCCAAGCCGAAGAGTAAATCAATAATTTTGTGGCGAGTGCGACAAAATTGACAGCGATAGTGAGTATCTCCTTCTTCTAGAAATTGGCGTAATGCACCAATTTCAAACCGTCCCATACAGGCTTTTCCCTGTTTCTTGGTTGGACAAGGAACGGCAAAATAATACCGTCCCTCCAATCCGGGCCATGTATCAGAAATCAGCTTTTGTAGCGTTTGCTGAAGGATATTGGTAAAGTATTCGGGCCACACTGCCTCAGTATACAGATGAAGTTCTCGGTCTCGCAATTCCAGCATTGCCTCACCATGGGTTTTATTCAGCAGGAACATCCCTTTTTGCCAATGTAATCGATGGGTTTTCCCATCCACTTCATGGCGCTGATAGATATAATCATGGGTGCGAACAATCATCCAGGGAATGAGTCCCGGTGGCGATTCTTCCATCACACAAACGGTAGCAATTCGCCGCCGATTGTTCGCGGGGTCTTCTTCGGGTAGCCAGGGGAGATGGGGACGAATTTGGGGGACGTGTTGCGCGACTAAACTGGCGGTTCCATCTTCCAAACGGTAGGAGACATCGTATTTTTCCATCAGTCGTAGGAAGAAGGGATACAATTCTGATGGATAGCGGGTTTTCCCATCGGCTGGATTGTCCCACCATACCTCCTGTAAGCGGTTATCCGATAAAATACCATCCATGTTTTGAGTTGTGCGGTCTTCTAGCACAAAACCAATGGCTTTAGTTAACCATTCTGGCTGTAATACGACATCATCCTGCAACCGTTCATCCTCACTGTAGTAAACGATATACCCTAAATCATGCATTAGGTCAGCCAAGGTTTTTGTGGCAATATCATTTAAACCATGAGTTGAACAGACTGTGGTAAATTCCGTGTAGGAAATCCGAGGTTTATTGATTGCCAAGAGTTCATCCCGTGACTCTCGCCATGCTTTATTGAGTACCACTCCCATTTGGTCAAAGTTTTGAGCGGTTTCAGCAATGATTTGTTTGAGTTGTGCAATACCCACTTTTTCCCCAGTAGCGGGGTCATCGACTAAACTATCGACTTCATGGAAGTCTACAATCATGTCACCAAAATCACGTTTGAGGACTGGTTTATCGATGCGGGCAATATGTTGACCAGATTGGGAATAGGTAGAAATAATAATCACACGCGCCTCATCGCCAACTCGCAGTCGTAGCAGTTTTAGCCAGTCTTCTACTTGACATTGCTGGACACCCCGGCGTGGTTCCCAAACCAGTAAGTAGACGGAACGTTTACTAAAGAAAAATTGGTGAGTGACGCGATAGACTTCCTGACCGCCAAAGTCCCAAGCATTCAGTTTAATTTCAACGTTTTCTTTTTGAGGATGGGGTAGATGGAGCGCTTGAATGGCAATATCAACGCCATGAGTGGTGGGTTCATTGGTTTGAGGGTCTTTACCCGTTAGGGCTTTCAGGAGAGTGGTTTTTCCTACTCCGCCTTCACCAACTAAAACTAATTTGGCTTCGTAAAACTCTTCACATTGTTCGGGTTCTTGTATACTCCTTAAATAGGCTTTTAGTTCTTCTAGCCCGCTTTGATATGCACTTCTTAGAACAGGGTTAAGAGGATTAAAGTCTAACTTCAGTTCTTGAAGATTAATTAATTTGCCAATTACCTTGGGTATCTCTTTTATTTTATTTCCCTTCAAATCCAACTCTTGAAGCTTTGTTAATCTCCCAATACATTCCGGTATCTCTATTATTTGGTTTTCACTTAAATATAGCTTTTGAAGCTTTGTTAATCTCCCAATACATTCCGGTATCTCTATTATTTGGTTTTCACTTAAATATAGCTTTTGAAGCTTTGTTAATCTCCCAATACATTCCGGTATCTCTGTTATTTGATTTTCACTTAAATATAGCTTTTGAAGGTTAATTAATTGACCAATACATTCCGGTGTTTTTGTTATTTGATTTTTCCCTAATTCCAGGATTTTAAGGTTGGTTAATTGACCGATACATTTCGGTATTCTTGTTATTTTGTTTCCCCATATAGACAGCTTTTGAAGGTTGGTTAATTGACCGATGCAGTCCGGTATATCTGTTATTTTATTTTTTAATAAAAACAGCTCTTTCAAATTATTCAATTGACCGATGCATTCTGGTATTTTTGTTATTTTATTTTCTAATAAATACAGAATTTGAAGGTTAGTCAATTGACCGATGCATTCCGGTATATCTGTTATTTGGTTTCCTCCTAAAGACAGCAATTTTAGATTAGTCAATTGACCGATGCATTCCGGTATATTTGTTATTTTATTTTTCTCTAAATCCAGCTTTTGAAGGTTTGTCAATTGATCGATGCAGTCAGGTATTTCCTTTATTTCATTTTCCCATAAAGACAGCATTTTAAGGTTGGCTAATTGACCGATGCAGTCAGGTATTTCCTTTATTTCATTTTCCCATAAAGACAGCATTTTAAGGTTGGCTAATTGACCGATGCAGTCAGGTATTTCTTTTATTTGATTGTTCCCTAAATACAGAATTTTAAGGTTAGTCAATTGACCGATATGGTTGGGTATTTTTTTATATTGTTTTCCTCTAAATTGAGTTCTTCTAGATTAGTTAATTGACCAATACATTTTGGTATTTTTTTTATTTGATTGTCTCCTAAATCCAGAGTTTGAAGGTTAGTTAATTGACCGATACAGTCCGGTATCTCTGTAATGCCTTTACCCGACAAATCCAGTTCTGTTACTCCTTCACGGGCTGCCTTCTCAATAATTTCAATTAATTCTGCTCTATCCGTCATTCTATCTCGTCCTCACTCAAAGCCACCGGAAAAGGATTATGGCATCTCTTAACTTGGCACAACTCAAGCTAGTCTCTCGCAGCTTTCCACCTCTACCACCTTAACCGATAAATTCCGCAATGGGAATCTTTCCCGTTATTCGCCTTCAAGTTTTCCCCAGCAGCGATAATACCGAGTTGCGTTCTATCATGTCATTCTGAGCGAAGCGAAGAATCTGGATAGATGCTTCGCTACACGGAACCTGCCCTCGAACGAAGTGAAGGGTTATGCTCAGCATGACAGATTACCTCTTTGACTGCAACTTGGTATGAATTCTCCTCCTTCCGTGCCAAAAAACGAAGCATCCTTTTATCGCAACGACAACATCAAATTTATGTTCCAGTAATAGAAACTATCGCTTACCAGTCTTAGAGAAATTCCGGAAACAGAAAGGAATGAATTTGCTCGTACTCTTTCTCCAGTCGTGCTTTCGCCAGTTGATAGTAATCAGGATTAATTTCTGCACTGTAGCACCGCCGATCCTTTCGTAACGACACGACGGCTGCTGAACACATTCCGCCAAACGGTTCCCACACCACATCGCCAGAATCGCTCGTCGCCAGAATAATTAGTTCAATTAGACGTAAGGGTTTCTGGTTGCCATGAAGACATTTTGACTGCCGATTTTTAAGGCGTTCCTTACCTCGAACGGCAGGTTCTGACCAAACATTAGTCATCCCATGAATATGATGCCATTTGGCTCGCATTTTTGACCATTGTTTTGCTGTAACTGGTGATTGACCCTCAATGGAAAAGTAAGGAATTTGGGTGGGTTTACCATAGCGATTAGCATAAGTGACAATCCGTTCCATCATGTCAGGTGGCGGGAAATACCACAGATGATCCTTGGTAAAATATTTACGAGTCGCTGCATTTTTGACTCCACACGCTTCGTTCGTTTTACTCAAAGGAAGTCCAGTCCGAAGCCACTCATGACGTAGCCATTGCTGCATCGGCAATTGATAACCATCACCCGTCTGAAGTTGTACCTGTCGCACATAATGCACGCACACTTCAGTCACAATCGGAAAACGTCTTATTGTCTTACTATTCACATTACCCGCAATATGGGCAACACCTTTATC
This sequence comes from uncultured Coleofasciculus sp., assembly GCA_964574085.1. Lineage (GTDB taxonomy): Bacteria > Cyanobacteriota > Cyanobacteriia > Cyanobacteriales > Coleofasciculaceae > Coleofasciculus. The sequence goes on along the minus strand of CAZNNK010000087.1, from coordinate 3,904 downwards.
CCAAACATTCACCGAACGGTATTGCCAACCTTCCTTGACCAAAATGGGATGAACAGTAGCCCAGCCAATTTCACTACACCAAAACCACAATGTTGTCTCTGGTAAAGAATAGCGTGACCAAGCTTTAATGTGAGGTGCATACCAATCGGCTAAATCTGTTGGTGTTGGTGGATCTCCGGGGAAAAGTCCCAATCCATAAGCACCATCCGAGATGATAACTGTTGGCGCTTGCCAAGCCCAATAACGGGTTAACACATCAGCCCCCTCAAGTTGTACCGAATCGATAACGGTGGTAGAGATTGGGCAAGTGAGTTCTGATGGCTTATTCCACCGATGATTAAGCTGTCCTGAGTTGTCTGTACCATACCCTACATCAGCCACAATTCGTTGTCCTCTGCTCAAGTTTCACCATAACACCCCTGCTAATAGTCGATTTTGGACTATTCTAAAATCGACTATATCATCAAGTGGGGAGGTCAACTTAGATGGAAAAGTCGATTTGTACAAAAGAATATGCCTTATTCCTGAGTCACCTCCGCTCAGCTAGGAAAGCCGCAGGATTGACACAAGTCGAAATTGCCCAATACCTCCAGCAAACTCAGTCATTTGTCAGTAAATGTGAACGGGGTGAAAGACGTATAGATATTGTGGAACTCCGTGCATTTTGTCAAGCTCTTGGAATTTCTTTGAGTGACTTTATTCAAAATCTTGAAATCAGGTTACAGGAAATAGAGCGGTAATGCATTATCAGGAAGCTCTGGAAATTGCTACAGCTAATTTACTCAGCTTGAGAGGGCATACTATAGATGTTCTTACTGTCTCAAGACCTAAGGATATTCAGGGAGCTATAGAGCTATCCAAAATCGTTAGTAAACTATCACCGATTATTGGCAATCTCTTAGAATATGCTATCACCCGACACTTGAATGAGGCAGTAACCTGGGAAGAGAATTATCAGTGGATACGACAAGATCCCGGTTTTCCCGATCTAATTCTCAATGGTATACCGGATATACAACCAGGTATTGAGATTAAAACTTGGTTCCCGTTATCCACTGAAATAACAGCTCGATTTCGGGATAGTCAAACTTACTTTTCAGCCAATCAGGTAAAAGTCGTGATAATCTGCTGGATGCTGGAATATATTCTCGCTGGTCAACCCAAAATTGTTGACATTTGGGTAGGAGATGCTATTGAGATTGCTAAAACCCGTGATAATCATTATCACAATCCCCCTTCCTATGTCGTCATGGAACCAGAAGATACCCGGTTGCGTACTCGCAATCTTCAACAAACAAACTGCCATGGCTATAAGTTTCAAGGAACAACGGAGCAATTCAATCAAGCGATGCTCTTAGTTCAAGACTGGGGACATCAGGGACAGCAATATTGTCCTGATCCAGATTATCAAAAACGTATCCGTCAACTGACTGGCAGGTTTCCCTACCGTCTTGATACCAATTTTGCTAAGATTGATAGAATTAGTTTGCCGAGTTTAGAAACTTTTAAAGCTAATATTTTAAACTCAATACATACTGGACTTTCAATTCAATCCTGGATCAAGGCAATCAAGTCGCAGGATTCCAGCGTTTTGCAACAATTAATTGAACCCTCAGTCTAAATAGGGTCTGCTGAATAAGTCTTGTGGTGGGGAGAGGGAATAGTTTCAACCCTCGCTTTGAGGTAGAATTCGGTACAAAGGTCAGCGAAAATTCCAGGATTTTAAGTGTAAAGGTGTAAAAACCTTGCACTTGTTGGGTAAAAAAGTGATATGGATTGAGTTAATTAAGGGTTTGTGGTCAACGCTCTACTTTTAATGGCGCTAAAGCGCAACTACAAGCGCAACTACAAGCGCAACTACAAACCTTGGCTTATTGTTTCAAAGGGTTCTGAACCTAAGGGACTGGGTGTCCACCCGGTAATGGTTTTGCGTTTGGCGAGTAAGGGTTGGGAGTGAACGATGGGTAATCGGACGGCTTCTTGGGCTAAAATTTCATCCACTTGGGCATAAATTTGAGTCCGTTCAGCTTGATCCGTTGTCGCCCTTCCCTGCTCTAAAAGCTGGAGAAGTTGCTCGTTTTTCCAACCGCCTAAATCCTCGGTTGCACCGGGACCAAAATGGGCATAGTAAAAGTTATCCGGATCACCATAATCCCCTGTCCATCCCAACATAAACGCTTGAAATCCTGGTGATTTTCGCCGATCCTCTAAATAGGCTGCCCAATCTTTAGTTTGTAAGTTGACGTTAATTCCAATAGCACTGAGTTCGGCGGCGATGGCTTCGGCGATGGGCTTGGGTGTGGGAAAATAGGGACGACTGACGGGCATATACCACAAATCTAGGTCAAAACCATTGGGATACCCTGCATCAGCAATTAGTTGTTTGGCTTGTTGGGGATTGTAGGGATAATTGATAATTTGCTCAGACTGATACTCTGAGAGAGACGGTGGGGTAAAATGATTATCATGTTGACCTAATTCTCCCCAAAAGGCGGGGACAATTTCTGAGGAGTTAATAGCTTGCGCGATCGCACGACGGACTTCTACCTGAGACAGGGGTTCATAACTGGGATTTAGCGCTAAATAGCCGACGTTAAACGAGGGACGAAATACGGCGTCTAAATTGGCATCATTTTCGATTTCTGGGAGTTGATCCGGGGCTAAATCCACAGTAAAATCAATTGTACCTGCCCGTAATTGAGCTAACCGTGCCGAGGGATCAGTAATGAAGCGAACCACCACCTGATCAGACTTGGGTAACTCCGGTTTCCAATAGTTCGGATTCTGTTCCAGAACAACGCGATCGCCAGTCCGCCATTCTTTAAAGATAAACGGTCCCGTCCCCACCGCCAAGGATGCAGGCGTGCCATAATCCGCCCCCGCTTGTTGAATCGCATCGGGACTGGCAATCCCAAAATAACTCGAAGCTATCGCCGCCGGAAATGCGGCAAAGGGTTGTTGAAGGATAAACTCAATGGTATTATCATCCACAACCACAATATCTTGCAAAATTGAGTCCGGACTTCCCTTATACCCGCCAAACAAATTCGCCCAAATCTCGTAATTTTTCCCCGCATCCCGATAACCAAACTCACTGTCGGGATTCCACCACCGCTCTACATTAAACCTTACCGCTTCAGCATTAAAATCGCTGCCATCATGAAATTTAACATCATCGCGTAGCTTAAATGTCCAGGTTTTCCCATCCTCAGATACTGTCCACTCCGTCGCCAACCCCGGTTCTAACTCCGTGGTTCCCGGTTTAATACTCAGCAGCGTATTATAGATTTGATGCTGCACAACAATCGAATTGCCGTCCGTAATATTTCCCGGTTCCAAGTTCACCGGTTGTCCACCCGAACCATAAACCAGCGTATCCGCCGGAATCGCGGGACTCTCGCTAGTTTGGGGAGACTGAGCATCACAATTCGCCAACCCTAACGCCAAAGCCAAGCCAACAATAGCCAACAGAACAAACCGAATCAGCGATCGTTTAGGCGATGCGATCGCACTTTGCATTTCAGAGGACACAGCAAAACCCTTAAACTCTCATCAAATCTTACCTTACGTTCGTTCGTAGTAAGGGCTTTAGCCTTAAACTTATAACCGATTGCCACACACCACCAACCCCCTCTGCGTTCTCGGCGTTCAAAAAACACAAAATATAATGACTAACGGATTTGAAGCTACAGCCTTTCTGGGCGCACGTCGGTCATCCGTGTCAACTTAAGCCACAACCCTTGCCAATTCTGGTTTACAGCCATTCAAGACAGACATAGCCTCGCTCCGAGGCATTTCCTTATCGAACTTGGCAGGCGAAAGTATCTCTACTTCAAGAGCTTCCCCTGCTTCCCCTGCTTCCCCAGCTTCCCCAGCTTCCCCAGCTTCCCCAGCTTCCCCAGCT
>CAZNNK010000086.1:0-12105 GCA_964574085.1 uncultured Coleofasciculus sp. | reverse complement strand
ACCCTCCCCTTATCAAGGGGAGGGAACTCGAACGGCTTTAGTTTCCCCCCTACAAGAGGGGGATGACAAAGGATGCTTCGCTTTTTTTGCACGGAGGATTAAGGGGGGTTAAAAGTCTCTTCGACGAGATTCAAACTCTCACACGGAAAAGCTTTTCATCCTAAGTTGACACCAACGCACATCAGTGCGCCCCTACCAAGTTGACATGCACCACCGCCATTGTAATGATGCTTTCTTTTCATCAGATACCTGGTTAACCGCGCTGCTGACAATCTTGTTCATATAAGGTTTTCAAGAAAAAGGGAAGATGATATTGAACATCACTACTTTTTTCGGCATAAAATCGCCCTATTTCCAAAGAAAGTTGATCTCGATACATTTGACCTCGATTCTCCTCACTTGAGCGATTCCAATCATCAGGCGGATGTATTTTTTCCCAGTATCCCTTTACTTGTTTAATCGTCAATAGGGCAAGAATTAACTCCTGCTTACGTTGCTCATCTGGGGCATTTTTAAACTCATCTTTCCAGGAATCTCGCAACTCATTGACTCCCTGGCAATCTAATCCAGAACAGTAGCGAAGACGTTCTGAGGCTCGTTGTAAGTTATCTCGCAAATTAGCATCATTACTGATTCCATCTGCCATATCAATATAAATTGTTTGCAGCAAAGCAGGATTATCTTTATACATTGGAGTAGCGGAAAAATTATCAAATACAGGTTGGAGTTCCGGGAACAGAAAGTAGGACTCCTTATAGATAAACCCTGTCACCCAGATCCGATGATTGGTTGCATTCTTAGGATTGACCTTGGCTTGTTCATACAAATCCTTAAAAATTGCCTCTGTATCTGGGAACAGATAATCATCAATGGTTTTAAGTTGCAAATCTAAATCCACAATCGCAAACAGCTTTTCTGGACTTAAATAGGAGTTAGCCCTATCTTTATCGTGTAACTGTAATAACGTGAAGTAAGTATCAAGTACATCGGTTCTGTCGCCACAATTAAAAAATACAGGTCGATGCTCGTGCCAACACTTAGGAACACAGGCACTATAAAAGTTAGCATCTGGCATTTGTGCCATTCTTCGATAAGATTGAGGTGATGGTCTACCCTCTAGATCCCAGACACTCCCTTTACCTTCACAGAGAACAACTATTTTATTCCTAATTCTGGGAGAACTAAGAATTATTTCACAGTGGCGTTGTAACTGTTCTGGACTAAAACTCATGTCTAGTTTTCAGGGTCTTGCTTGATAAGTTTAGGTTCTAATTCTTTAACATGGGCTGGAGTCAAGGCTTGGCAGAGTTCGTAGGAGTGGGTTGCCAGAATATATTGATTATTTGGTGCCCATTCTTGTAAATCTTGAATGATTTGATATTGCCAATCGGGGTGGAACGCGATTTCTATTTCATCCATTAAGACAATCGCATCTTCTATATTATAATGTTTGAGCCACATATAAATGCTTAACCGCTTCAACTCTCCATGGCTAAAGTCTTCGGGGGAGAGTTCGATAGTCTCCCCGTTCCTATCTAGTGTGAAGTTGACTCCATTAAGGTCTTTATCTATATTTATCTTTTTATTGAATAACATCAGACTTAACTTGTTTTTTAGGTTATGATAATGATTGCCATAATCCCCCGTTTCTATAGCTTCTGTGATATCTCGCTCAAAAGCATTTTTAAAAGCTTGTATCAGAATGTCTACAGCTAGAAAATCATAAGTAAATAAATTCATGAGTTGAGATTTAGCAGCTTGAATTTGCAAATAATAATTCTTAGATTCAATCGCTTTGCTTTTAAATAATAAACTTCGCTTTTCTTGTTCCATAAAAAGAAACACTTGAGTTGAAGGGGCGGCAAGAAATATTTTCTGTGACAAATGGCGTAAAATTGATTCAATCTCATTAATTTTATCGTCCATATCATCAACATTTAATCCCTTATAATTCATATTGCAAAGCAAAACATTTTCATGGACTATATCGTTTTTATTAGATTTATAGTTAACTATAAGTAGCAACCGCTCCTTTTTTATGTATTCTTGTATTTGTGATGAAGCAGACTCAAGCTTTTGAATCAAACCACCATATTGGTTTAGTTTTATTCTACATGCATTTATGATGTAGGTTATTGGTATTCTTGGAATCTTTTCAATGCTGCTTACCATTTCTTTAGGGAAAACTTTCCTGTTTTTTAAACTATTTAATATTACTTGAATCTCTCTAGGTAATTTAACTTCTTGATTGTCCACAACATCGTTATCGTCGGTTGTATCAATTGTCATCTTTTCCAGTTTTGTAAGTTCTGTTTCAACAACGGAAATTTTAGGACTTAAATCTTCTAAATCTTCTGGAACAGAAAAGTTTAACCATGAATTGTCAATGGATTCTGGCTTATCATTTAATGACAAGCAACTTTTAATGTCAGAGTCTTGGCACACAAAAAACTCGATGGTTACAACTTTGTCCTTATCCCAAATATCAATGATAGCCAAAGTCCTCTTAGGAGAACCTTCACGAATATTGAATCCATCTAGCAAATTTTGCAAAAAAGGTTTCTTTTCTGGATCAGTCGAACAGTGAAGGAGAGTAAAAATTAATTGCAGTAGTGTACTCTTGCCACCACCATTTAGACTACCCAGAGGAAAAATCCTGGGAACAAAATCCTTTTCAAAGGTAATGTCAACATCCTTTAAAACCCGAAAATCAGGAACTCGAATTCGTTGCAGGTGCATAAAACACTCCTAATATTGACTTGATATCCCCGTTGGCTTCACAAGTGTTATTTTACTTTACCTACGCAAGATGAATGGAAACCGTAGGGGCGCACCGACGTGCGCCCGATTCAACCGATTTCAGTAGTGGCGTGGCACATCTTAGCAAGATGGATTAGCCTGATGCCCATGAAAGAAATTAGGGGCTGAAGCCCCTACTACGAACCCAACTAATCCTAAATTTTAGCTGGTGGGCAATGCCCACCCTACGGTGTATCACGGGTTTTAGAATAATGTGTTGGATTTCGCGATCGCTCCTGACCTACTTGAGCGTTTTGGGCTATCCTAGACTGGCTCCCCAGTAGTCTGCCGCGAGTTCAGGAGACGGCGCTAGTCCGCAGGTTGACGCGGACATGATAGAAGTCCAGAAAAATCCAGAGGCTACAATGACTACCATGTAATGATTTTAGTGGTCATTCCTATTTTGCCCACCGTCCGCCTTCTTCACTCACGTCGCCCACTTCTGGATTCATGAAGCCCTTACATTGCTCTCACGGTCACGAAAATCCCCCGAATAGTCGCTTTTGTCTCCACTGTGGTGAGAAACTGGAGCAAGCAGAAAATGGCAACAGGGAGTCGGGACTAGCTTTGGCGGGACGCTATCGGATTGTGCGGGAATTGGGACATGGCGGATTTGGACGCACCTATTTAGCCCAAGACTTGAATCGCTTCGGTGAAGCTTGTGTATTAAAGGAATTCGCCCCACAAGTGCAAGGGACGTTTGCCCTCCAGAAAGCCTCAGAACTGTTTGAACGGGAAGCTGGGGTTCTCTATAAGCTGAAACATCCCCAAATTCCAGAGTTCCGAGAACTGCTGCGGGTGAAGCAGCAGGGAGAAGGACGCCTGTTTTTAGTCCAAGACTATATTGCTGGACAAACCTGTCGGGCTATCTTAGAGGCACGCCGGAATCAGGGATTACGGTTTAACGAAACCGAAATTCTTAAACTATTACGCCAAATTCTCCCCGTTTTGGACTATATCCACTCCCTCGGCGTGATTCATCGAGATATTTCCCCGGAGAATATTATTATTCGTCAACAGGATGGATTGCCTGTACTGATTGACTTTGGTGGAGTGAAGCAAATCGCAGCCACAGTAGCCTCTCAGGTGATGGCATCATCCCCCGCTACAGCCACGCGCTTGGGTAAAGTGGGTTATGCCCCCCACGAACAAATGCAAGGGGGGATTGTTTCTGCCAGTAGCGATTTGTACGCTTTAGGGGCAACAGTCTTAGTGTTACTCACCGGGAAAGAACCCTCTGAATTCATCGATCCCCACACCTTAACCTGGGATCGTAGTAGGCACTTTAGTGCCACTCCCCTTAGCCCTACTCTCAGCCATGTTCTCGAACAACTACTGCAACCCCATCCCCGTAATCGCCCCCAAAGCGCGAACCAAGTCTTACAGATGCTGAATTCTCAGTCCCCTCCAGAGGCATACTCTCCACCACCGCCACCATCACCGCAAACCCAAGCAACTGTAGCGGTTTCACCGGGTCAGGTTGCACCAACGCCACCCTCCCCCCCTGCCCCTGTTGCCCAGAGGTCTGCGCCCAGTGCTGCGCCCAGTGGCAATAATAACGCGGCTTTAGGCTGGTTGGGGAAATTGCTTCTAGCATTAGGGTTAATTCTGGCAGCAGGTGCTTTTGGCTGGTGGGCGGGTAATCTCTGGATTGACAGCCAACTGCAATCGGAACAACCCGATGCTACGCCTACCGTAGAGGACTTTGAGAACCCAGTGATTTCACCAGAGGATGATGACGAACCCGAACCCTCCTCCGACTTTTCGCCGGAAGAACGACAACGCAAGCAAGCCCTGCGACAGCGACGGATGAATCTGGGGATCGATTATGACTTTTATGTCAATTTAGTCGATGAAGCGTTTTGGAATGAGTATCCAGGACAACGGGGAGTTCCATTAAGTACCGATCCAGACGATGCTAGGCTGCGAGAAGCCTGGGATAGAATCGCGGCAAATGTACTCACCCAGATTGAACAGCTTGATCTGAGTCGTCAAGCCAAGGCAGAATTGGGCAGTTATGACGAGAGCGATCGCGATCGCTGGAAACGCCAAGTCAATCGTCTACGTGTCAGTAGTCGGGCATTATATGACCTCGCCGATGCTAGGTTTTTCCGCGTCTTCCCCAAACAAGAAGGCGAAACGGGATCGGAATTTCTGGATCAACCCATGGGTCAAATCTGGCAAGCCACAGTTGCGGATAGCGTCAAAGCGTTGCAATCCAGAGAGGCGTTAGAACGGATTGTGTTTAAACGGGGTGATACTGGCACACAAATGAGTGGCACCCTGCAACCTGGAGAAGGTAAAGCCTTTACCGCCGAGTTAGCAGCCGATCAGTTTATGGATGTGGATCTCTCCAGTGACGCCGACGCCTTATTCTCGATCTATAGTCCTACAGGCAATACAATCTTCCTAGAAGATTCGCGTCAGCACAGCTTTTCTGGGGAATTACCAGAATCGGGGTTCTATGAGTTTGTTGTGGTATCTGATGCGGATGAACCGATTGATTATCAACTGGATCTCACGGTGGAAAATCCCCCCGAATCGGAACTCTCAGTCGATGAATCTATAGAAGAATAAAGGATCGACTTAAACTCATTCCGATGGATCAGGTTTAATTAAAATTGGGGGTTTAGCAAAGCAAGGGAAATTAACTACATCGACTGGTGTCTGCTTAGAAGGATTGACATAGGGATCAACTACACCCGCAATTTGTAACGCAGCGGTAATCAATTCTGAGCAAAATAGAGCGGAAAGATCCAGTTTATTTCCTAACCCTAATTTATTCAAAAGCATCAACCCTGCTTTTGCCGCTTGTACTGTAGCGAAAGGGCGGCGTTCGTTATAGGTTTGTCTCAACCACATCTGCATTTTGAATAAGTTATCGGGGGCAATGGGTTCCTTTAAGGGTAGCCACCAAGCTTTGCCCTTATACATATCTAATCGTCGAGAAAGCCAATTTACTTGGACTCCTTTAATCGCTTTTCTACCCGTGGGATCTCGATCCGTCTGGGGGGCGGCGGATTCGATAATCAGGACACTTTTGCCAAATCCACCTCCCATTTCCACCTCAAGCACCATCGCGACATGGGAGTAGGGAGATTGAGTTACCCACTGATTCACACGGGAAATACAGATCCTGCCAGAGAAGGCAATCAAGTCTCCCGTTTTCATGCGATCGCGAACAAATTCGTATTCGTGAATGGCACTTGGTTCTCTCACCATCTGTTTCAAAACTTAGTTTTCTCGAATGTAACCGATTTGTTTTATCAGCGATGGCAATTAGAACCCCGACTGCTTCAAGAAGTCGGGGTTCTGCTAGAGTCTACACCTTAAACTTCTGGGTAATCCGCTTCATCGCCTCTTCCACATTCTCCCGACTATTAAACGCCGAAATTCGGAAATAGCCTTCACCCGCAGCCCCAAATCCAGAACCTGGTGTTCCGACAACATAACAGGTTTGCAGTAATTTATCGAAGAAATCCCAACTGGATAAACCATTGGGTGTCTTCACCCAAATATAAGGTGCATGAACTCCGCCATACACACTTAATCCCGCTTCTGTTAACTTCTGGCGAATAATCTTGGCGTTTTCCAAATAAAAGCGAACTAATGCTTTCACCTGGGCTTTTCCTACTTCTGAGTAAACCGCTTCCGCCCCTCGTTGGACAATATAAGACACCCCATTAAACTTAGTAGACTGGCGGCGGTTCCATAGCTTCCAAAGTTCCACATCTGAACCATCGGATGCTTTCGCGGTTAAAGTTTTAGGAACCACCGTCAACGCACAACGAGTTCCCGTAAATCCCGCATTCTTAGAAAAGGAACGAAACTCGATCGCACAATCTCGCGCCCCTTCAATTTCATAGATAGAATGGGGTAAACTCTCGTCGGTGATAAACGCTTCGTAAGCCGCATCAAAGAAAATAATTGACCCATTGGCTTTGGCATAATCTACCCACGCCTGCAGGTGTTCCTTCGTCGCCGTTGCGCCTGTGGGATTATTCGGGAAGCACAGATAAATCAAATCCACCTTCTGAGAGGGAATCTGGGCAGTAAAATTATTCTCGGCAGTAATCGGCAAATAGACTAATCCCTCAAATTCACCCTTCTCATTCACCTCTCCGGTATGTCCCGCCATTACATTCGTGTCCACGTAGACAGGGTAAACAGGGTCAGTAACGGCAATTTTGTTATTTTTGCCAAAAATATCCAGAATATTACCCGTATCGCACTTAGAACCGTCGGAGATGAAGATTTCCGACGCATCCACCTGACATCCCCGCGCCTGGAAATCCTGGGCGGCTATTTTCTCCCGCAGCCAGGGATACCCCTGTTCGGGTCCATAGCCTCGGAAGGAGTCCCGATTCCCCATATCTTCTACCGCCTGAATCATCGCCGTGCGACAGGCTTCGGGTAAGGGTTCGGTAACATCGCCAATTCCCAGTTTAATGATAGCGGCATCGGGGTTCGCTTCAGCAAAGGTATTCACCCGGCGGGCAATTTCGGGAAACAGGTAGCCTGCTTTGAGTTTCAGGTAGTTATCGTTGATAGTTGCCATAATCAATTGTGACGAACGCCGTAAACCAGCTTACTGCTAACTGTAGCGGAAAAGGCAACAGGCAACAGGCAACAGGCAACAGGGAATACACAGTTAGCAACGATAACTTGGTGGGTTACGGCGGATATCTCATGCAAGGATTTGTTTTTTCAATTAAATACCGCCTAACCCACCCTACTGGCGTGGCACGTATAATTTGGTAGATTAGCTTGGGTTCGTAGTGGGGAACCTTAGCCCTATATCCTGTTATTCCATTGTTAGCAACGGTAACTTGGTGGGTTACGGCGGATATCTCATGCAAGGATTTGTTTTTTCAATTGAATACTGCCTAACCCACCCTACCGATTCGGGGTTATTTGGGTCTATAGGACGGCACATTTTCCCATGATGAAATAATACCGGGAACGACTAAAAAAGTCAAGCCCCAACGACTATTCATAAAACCTGAAATTTATCGATAAGCTATCTGAACCCCTGGCTTTCTGATTGAGTCCGTCTGATTCTGTCCAGATGTGAAAACCTGACGATTTTGCACTAAAATAAACGCGGCTACGGCAATTAAAAAATAACCAAAGGCTTTCTGTAATTGTTGGGCGTTGACATACTGTCCTAAATATGCCCCAACTATAATTCCTACACTTGCCGCCACAATAAATGAACCCATTAACCCCCAATCTAGGGGAACCTGTCCCAAATATCCCAGAAATCCAGCCACCGAGTTACAGGCAATAATTAATAATGACGTTCCCACCGCTTCCTTCATCGGCGTATTTCCTAATAATACCAACGCTGGAACGATCGCGAATCCACCCCCAACCCCGACTAACCCTGTCAATACGCCCACACCTAACCCTTCCGTTAGCATCCACAACCAACAATATTTACACACGGGTTGAGGATAATACTGCAAGTTATTATCGGGTTTAGTCGGTTTACTGCTTTTGCGGATCATAAATCCCGCCGCAATAATCATCATTACTGCAAACAGCAGAAGCTGGACTGTTCCGCTGACAAAAAAGGCTAACTTTGCCCCCAAATATGCGCCTACCATCGTCGCCGCGCCGAACATAAACGCCTTTTTGAAATTCAGATTTCCTCGTCGCCAGTGCGGGATAGTTCCAATCAGACTAACGGTTCCCACGATAACCAATGTCATCGCGATCGCGCTTTTTGCTTCCACACCCATCACGTACACTAAAATAGGCAAGGCTAGCACTGAACCGCCACCCCCCATTAACCCCAAACTAATGCCAATTCCGGCGGCGAGAATTAGCCCAATTATCCACGTTGTCATTGGTCTTATGTCCTTGGTCATTCGTTTTTAGTAGGGTGGGCATTGCCCACCCACCTTACATCAGTTCATCTATTCCATTTAAACTTGCTGATTGTAGGGAAGTTTCGCTAGTAACATCCCCATCGCACAGGTTCCACTCGCACCAGCGAAGATTAATCCTGCACCAACAAAACCACTCAGTATTAAAAACCAAGGCGAGATCAACGCGCCTAATACAGTTCCCGTAAACACTAATGTCCCTGCCGCAATTTGCACTTGGCGGAATAAACTAATGGGTGCATTTTTGTTGACTTTAGTCTGATATCCGGCAGATTTCCAGGTGGGTAATCCCCCTTGCAGATGGGTTAAGGATTCAAATCCAGAATCGAAGAGTTTTTGAGCCACTTTTTTCGAGCGATTCCCGCTTTGACAGTACAAGACAACCTGTTTATCCGCGTCTGGTTTAACATCGGTGGGATTTAGATTAGAGAGTGGCATTAATTTTGCCCCAGGAATATGTTCGCTTGCATATTCGCCCGGTTCCCGCACATCAATTAACATAACTTGTTGATGTTCCAGCCATTCTTTTAACGTTTGAGCATCAATTTCTTGTAGATTGTTGGCATTCGCTAAAACCATTAATTTTTCTCCTTGTTGATTGTTGATTGTTGATTGTTGATTGTACAAAGTCTTCAAGCGTTTACGAATGACATAAGACCACCTACTTAGTCACGGCTACCTTACCACAGCGTTCATTAGCTGGAACCGCTTCCATCATCTTTTTCGGATCAGGAAGATTTAAATTATTCATCAATTCGATAAAGCTGGCGCGATCGCGATTGGCTAATCGGGGATTCCATTGCTGTTCTTCGCCAATCGTGGATACGGTATGTCCGTGATAATCATGTCCGGGATACACCAGCGTCTCAGCGGGTAAATTAAATAACTTTTGAGTTATGGAGTCAAATAATGTGCTTGCATCACCGCCTTGGAAATCAGTTCGACCGCATCCGCGAATTAACAGCGAATCCCCCGTGAGGACGCGATCGCGATTCACTAAGTAGGCGTTATGACTATCGGTATGACCCGGTGTGGCGATCGCAACAATCTCAACTGAACCTACCCTTAACACCTCACCATCCGCCAGAAAGCGGTCAGCGCAAGTCGCCGAGGCATTTTGAGGAACCACACCTTTACAGGGAGTCAACTCCCTCAGTTGCGCTGTTCCGGTGACGTGATCGGCGTGAATATGGGTTTCTAGGCAATACTGTAGAGTTAATCCCAACTCATCGAGGAGTTTGCGATCGCGATCCACCTGTTCTTTCACTGGATCGACCAGAATCGCGGCTTTTGTGGTTAAATCAGCAATGAGATAGGTATAGGTGCTGGTTTCACTGTCAAAGAGTTGACGAAATAACATCGGCTCATCTCCCTTGGAGCATTTTGTTTTATTTAATTTACTAAATTACTATTTAGTTATGCTTAACTTATCTCACCCTAGGCACACCTGTCAAGAGGGGTATGGGTGGGAAGCAGGGGAAGCTGGGGGAGATGGGGGAGATGAGGGAGATGGGGGAGATGAGGGAGATGGAGAAGAATGACAAAGGACGTAGCTTGCTTCTCAAGGGAGCAAGCAAGTATGACGAATGACCAATGACAAACTCGCTAAAATAACAAAAGTAGAGTCAGGAGCCAGTTTACTGGGAGTCGCCTATCGAAACGATCTACGGCAATCTTGTCGGTTTAAAACCTAGCCAGCTTAAACAACTGCAACGCCTCTATCACCAGCGCTTACCGGGCGATCGCTTGACGACGCCGGAATTTGCCCAACGGTTGGCTGCGATTAGTGCTGATCTCAAACAGCCCTTGTGTACTTATCTGAATCGTCGAGGACAGGTAATTCGAGTCGGAGTGGGAACCCCAACGCAAACCAAAATCCCCCCCTTGGAGTTACCCCGTTATGGTGCAGAACGATTGTGTGGGATTCGCTGCATTGCCACTCAACTCAAATCCCATACCCCGCGTAATGCGGACTTAACCGCTATGGCGATTCAGCGCTTGGATGCCTTAGTCCTGCTAACCGTGAGTGAGTCAGGATTTGAACGGCGGGGGGGAGGCGCAACGGGATATGTGAACGAAACCTATTTAGCCCACCTGATTCCCGTTACTCAGTCCTCCAGACAAGACAACGATGGTCAACCGAGTTGGCATTTATCCCCAGCATTGAGTCTGGATCTGTTGACCAAACAAGATTTCTTTGATTTAGTTGAAGGACTTGAAGCCGAATTTCGCCGCGAATTCATCGCCCAACAGGTTGATGTTGATCAAGATCGGGTGTTGATTGTTGGGTTAATGACAGGGGACATGAGTCGCAGACAGTTTGAAAACGGGTTAGCCGAAATTGCCCGACTGGTACAAACCGCCGGCGGGGAGGTATTACAGACGCTGCGACAGAGGCGATCGCAACCCCATCCTCAAACCGTTGTCGGCGCGGGAAAAGTGCAGGAAATTGCCCTGACGGTGCAGACATTGGGGGCGAATCTAGTCGTATTTGATCGCGACTTATCCCCCGCCCAAGTTCGTAACCTAGAAGCCCAAACTGGGGTACGAGTTGTAGACCGCACGGAAGTTATATTAGACATTTTCGCCCAACGCGCCCAATCTCGTGCCGGGAAATTACAAGTTGAATTAGCCCAATTAGAATACATGCTGCCGCGCCTGACGGGTCGAGGTCAAGCCATGTCCCGGTTAGGGGGGGGAATTGGCACTCGTGGTCCAGGGGAAACCAAACTGGAAACCGAACGCCGTGCGATTCAGCGCCGAATTGCCCGATTGCAACAAGAGGTGAACCAGTTGCAGGCACATCGATCGCGGATGCGACAACGACGCCAAAAGCAAGATGTGCCGACGATTTCTGTTGTGGGTTATACAAATGCAGGTAAATCGACGTTGTTAAATACATTAACCAATGCCGAAGTCTACACCGCTGATCAATTGTTTGCCACCCTTGACCCCACTACCCGACGTTTACCGATTACCGATACGGAGACAGGGGAGTCAATTACAGTTCTACTCACTGACACCGTGGGATTCATTCACGAATTACCACCCCCCCTCGTCGATTCCTTCCGCGCCACGTTAGAAGAGGTGACAGAAGCCGATGCGTTAATCCATCTGGTGGATTTATCCCATCCGGCTTGGCAAAATCATATTCGTTCGGTCATGTCCATTTTGGCAGACATGCCTGTGACACCCGGACCGATTCTAGTGGTGTTTAACAAGATTGATGAAGTAGACAGTGATACCCTAGCCTTAGCCCAAGAGGAATTTCCCCAAGGTGTATTTGTTTCAGCTAGCCAACGGTTAGGACTAGAAACTCTGCGGCAAAAAATAGCCCAGTTAGTGGATTATGCTATAGCACCGCAAATGTAAATGGGGTAGATGGGGGAGATGGGGAAGATGGGGAAGATGGGGA
>CAZNNK010000085.1:0-12120 GCA_964574085.1 uncultured Coleofasciculus sp. | reverse complement strand
GGAGAAAGTGAACAGGGAACGGGGAACGGGGAACGGGAAATCAGTAACTATTGGTGTTCACTTAACCTGAAAACAGGGGCGTAAGGAGTCGGACACAGTTACAGTTGATGGTTGAAATGGGGGAACAGGACACAGGAATCAGGAATTGAGGACGTTGACAATTCTTAACTTAGTTAACAAAATTGATGTTCAGGTACTTAGGGAGAGTTTTAGCGATCGCCTTCCCAGGGCAAGAAGGCAGAAATAAGTAGGTGGACACCATTAAAGTTAACGGTTAAGATTAGGCAACAGGCAACAGGCAACAGTAAGGGTTTGAGGGCAATTTACTTGCACTTAATACAGTGCCGTTTTATGCCAGTCCGACTACTTAACGTCAACAGCTAACATCTCCCCCAGCTTCCTCAGCTTTCCCTGCTTCATCGTATCTACGAAGCTGCTCAAGTATTTCCATGCCCGCCGCACTAGAGTAGCATGACGACGTCTCAGCCCAACGGCAAGTCTCCTCAACGGGCACTCCTGTCCTAAAGGACGGGAGTTCGGTGGACGTTTCCCCAGAGATTATCGATGAAAAATGATGATTAACTTAATTAGGGTTGAGTTGCCGATTGGCTCAGGATTTCTAATCTAACGATCCCCGATCCCCGGGGAATTGTCAGAATTACTTGTCATTTCGTAAACTTATGCCAACCAAATCTCAGGAATAGCGCTAAGATCGAATTCATTTAGTTGAGGCATCTGAGGAATGGGTGAAGCAAAACGTCGTAAAACTGCACTTGGAGACAAGTACGGTCAAGAGGCGAGAATCTTCCCCTGGCTCCCAATTACCAAAAGTCAGGGTGAACAGTTCGTTAAACTGACGACTAAAGGCGCTTGGATTGGCATCGGCTTTCTCGTCGCCTGGTGGCTAACCGTGCGCTTTATTGGACCAGCATTCGGTTGGTGGCAAATCAATTAACCAATTCCCACCACTGAACTCGGCGGCAATGGTATGGGATTTAGTTTCGCCATTGTCACTGATGATACAACTGATTAGGAATTTGTATTGGATAACTTGAGGATTGCTCCCAGGACTTGCGCTACCTAGACAGCAACTCATCTGAAGTGGGCTAGAATCGTGGCGCCAGATCATCAAGCGAGAATTGCTCAAATCCCTAACTCTGTTAGTCAATTTGAGGAATCAGCCGAACTCAGGACTTGCTTATGTTTTACACTGACCCCTCCCAAAATAGAGTGTTAAATCCTTAAGAAAGTATAAAATCTAATATTCGTAGGAAAGGTGTTTGGAGGATTAACGTGTTCATACGACTTGCAGAGCAACATCGTCAATTTGTCCGAGATTTAGTCATGAATCTTCAGGCTTTGGCGATCGTACTGGAAAACCGAGGCTATTTGGCATCGTGCTACACCTGTGGCAACCAAATGAATAGTGCTTCATTCATGGTCAGTCTGGGCGATAGTCACCTGATTCGTTTTTTGGTCTCTGATTATGGGATCACTTGGACGGAAATGCGTGATGATCGGGAACTGATGAAGCTAGAAGGCGCTGAAGCGATTAGCCAACTTCAGGACTTAGCGGATCTGGTCAAATACCAAATTCAACCGTCTGATCAGCCTGATTACCTGTCAGCGCGATCGCCCGTTCACTCTGAACGGGAATCGATTGAAGTAATTGGTTGAGAGTGGGAGTGTTTGGAATCTCACCGTTTCCTTGTCTCCAGACAAGACTCTAGGTAACGCGAGGCGAGGGGTTAGATGGGATGGTAGATAATGCCCTCTTGCCTCTGGCGTTTACTGATACTGAGTTGAGATATTATACCTCAATCTTCGGCAAAAATGTAACGATGTAACTCACTCGGATCAGGATCGGGACTGGTTTGGGCAAACTGTACCGCGTCATTGATCACCTCTTGAAGGCGTTGGTCGATCGCCTTGAGTTCTTCATCGTCGGCGAGATTTTGCTCACTCAGGTAGGCGGCTAGCCTTTTAATCGGATCACGAGTCATCCAAAAATCCTTCTCTTCGGAGGTGCGAAGTTCATCGGGATCAGCCAGGGAGTGACCTCGGAAGCGATAGGTGAGGGCTTCAATTAAGGTTGGACCTTCACCCGCCCGCGCCCGGGCAACCGCTTCTTGGGCGGCGGATCGCACCGCGAGGACATCCATGCCATCAACTTCAATTCCCGGCATGCCAAAAACACTGGCTTTTTTGTAAATTTCTGGCTGGGAAGTTGCCCGTTCGTGCGCCATGCCAATTGCCCATTTGTTATTTTCCACAACATAAATAATCGGCAATTTCCACAAGGCTGCCATGTTCAAGCATTCAAAAAACTGACCGTTATTGCAAGCGCCATCACCAAAAAAGCAGGCGGTCACTTGATCCGCATTGGGATCACCCAAGGCGTCACGGTGATATTTTGACGTAAATGCTGCGCCTGTAGCAACGGGAATCCCCTCGGCGACAAAGGCAAACCCCCCCAACAGATGATGAGGTTCTGAGAAGATATGCATCGAC
Source organism: uncultured Coleofasciculus sp. (assembly GCA_964574085.1). GTDB lineage: Bacteria > Cyanobacteriota > Cyanobacteriia > Cyanobacteriales > Coleofasciculaceae > Coleofasciculus. The sequence goes on along the minus strand of CAZNNK010000085.1, from coordinate 9,609 downwards.
CCGCCGCGTCCTTTAGAACATCCGGTGGCTTTGCCAAATAACTCCGCCATCACCTCCCGTGGGGGAACCCCTGCACTCAAAGCGTGGACATGATCGCGATAGGTGCTGCATACATAATCATAATCCCGACGCATTGCCCGAATCACCCCCGTGGACACGGCTTCTTGACCGTTGTAGAGGTGAACAAAGCCAAACATTTTACCCCGGTAATACATCTCAGCGCACTTGTCCTCAAACAAGCGCCCCAAAACCATATCTTCGTAGAGCAGTAATCCTTCGTCTGTGCTGATTTGACCCTCTTGAACTTGAAACTTGGGTAACGTCCGTTCCTGAACCATGGCGAATCGAGTATCCTTGCAGCAATTACTATACTGGTATTTTGGTCTCAAAACCATTTTTCAGCTAGGATAGGCGAGTCTTGGTAGAATGACTACTACATTGGGGATTCTATGAGTTAACATACATGAATTCAGTTGTTGCAGCGCTGGGGAAGTGAACCGTGCGAATTCCGCTCGATTACTACCGAATATTAGGATTGCCAATCCAGGCGACACCAGAACAGCTTCAAGTCGCCTATCGCGATCGCACTCTCCAACTCCCGCGTCGGGAATATTCGGAAGTGGCGATCGCATCTCGCAAGGAGTTGCTGGATGAGGCGTATGCGGTTCTCTCTGACCCGGAACAGCGCTCAACTTATGATGCTAGTTTTCTGGAGAAAACCTACGACCCAGAGTCTAGCCCTTCTTTACCGTTGAAATCAACGACGACGGCTGAACCAACCGCCACGGAGACGATTGATCCGAGTAGTCCCAGCTTAGACATCAGCAAGGAACAATTTGTGGGCGCGTTGCTGATTCTGCAAGAACTGGGGGAATATGAACTCGTCTTGGACTTAGGACAACCTTATTTACACAGTCGGGACAGCATCAGTTTGGATAAAGGTCACTTGGGCGACCCGCAACTGGTGCGACCCGATATTTTCCTCACCTTGGCGCTGGCCTGTTTGGAACTAGGTCGGGAACAATGGCAGCAGGGTCGTTACGAAAATGCCGCCTTGTCCCTGGAAACGGGTCAGGAGTTACTGCTGAGTGAAGGTTTATTTCCCACGGTGCGGGGCGAAATACAAGCGGATCTCTATAAGCTGCGTCCTTACCGGATTCTGGAATTATTGGCATTACCCGATGAACAGATTGCCGAACGGCGTAAGGGTTTACAACTGTTGCAAGATATGCTACAGGAGCGCCAAGGGATTGACGGCAGTGGGGATGACCAGTCGGGACTCAGTATTGATGACTTTTTGCGGTTTATTCAGCAGCTACGGGGTTACCTAACGGCGGCGCAACAACAAACCTTGTTTGAGGCAGAAGCCCGCCGCCCTTCCGCCGTCGCCACCTATCTGGCGGTTTATGCCTTGATTGCTAGGGGATTTGCCCAGCGTCAACCCGCTTTAATTGCTCGGGCGAAACAAATGCTGATGCGGTTGGGGCGGCGTCAGGATGTGCATCTAGAACAGGCGGTTTGTGCGCTGCTATTGGGTCAAACGGAAGAAGCCAGCCGCGCGTTGGAACTGAGTCATGAATACGAACCGCTAGCGTTTATTCGGGAACAGTCTCAAGGCGCTCCAGATTTGTTACCGGGATTATGTTTGTATGGAGAACGCTGGCTGCAAAATTCCGTCTTTCCCCATTTCCGCGACTTAGCAGAACAAACCGCCTCGTTGAAGGACTATTTTGCTGATGAGCAGGTACAAGCCTATTTAGAACAGCTTCCCGAATCGACACCAGGGGCGAATAACCAATGGTCAGTCAGCGCTCAGAAAAAAGCCTACACGACAACAGGCGCATCCACAGGTCGGAGTAATGGTTATTCGGGTTCCCGCGATCGCCAACCAACAGTTGTCGGCTCATACAGCACCAGAGAGCGCGATCGGGCGGCTCAAACAGCGAGTATAGGAACAAGCGATCGCGCCTCGGCATCTGGGGTCTCCACATTACCCGCAAGCCAACGGGTGGCTTCAGGAACCAGTCGGGTTGGGGAATCTGCGACTCAAACCATCAATGCTTCTGGGGATTCATCGGTAAACACGGCGGTTAAATCAGCGCCACCCGGACGTTCCACTAAAGTCCGATCCGAAGCAGAAGCCAATCGAGTTCGTCCAGCGTCTGGGGTATCCACTTCGTCTGCTGAACCCGGACATCTGGATCAGTCCCCTCCAGGACGCCTGCAACGATTACCGGAACGCCGCAAGGGGGCGAAAAACCGACGCTCCATCTTGCTGGTTATTGCTGGAGTAGTGGGTATCGGATTAATCGGCTGGTTGTTAATGGCTTGGATACAAAAAATCCAACAAGGTTTATCTGCACCAGCATTAGAGGGTGAACAGCCGATGGTGGAACTGGCTCAACCGCCGATTCCGATTCCTGAAGCCGATAGTCAGTTAATCGCACCCGGAGGTCCGCTGACCCAAGATACGGCACAGCAAGTGATTCAAACCTGGCTTTCGACGAAATCTCAAGTGTTCGGATCTGATTATCAAATTGATCGATTAGATCAGATTCTGGTCAATCCGATTTTGTCTGTTTGGCGGCGACGGGCGCAAACCAATCAGCAACGAAATATTTATGCCCAGTATAATCACCAGGTTAAAGTAACATCGATGCAAACGAATCCGGCTAATTCTGACCAAGCGAAGGTAGAAGCAGCGGTTAAAGAACAAGCCCGTTTCTATCAAAATGGTGAAATTAATCAGGCACTTTCATACGATGAGAACTTGCGGGTTCAGTATGAGTTGGTGCGTCAGGAGGGTCAATGGTTTATTAAAGATATGACGGTCAGGTAGGTGATTGATCAGGAAACAGGGAACAGGGAACAGGGGATAGGGGATAGGTATAGCAATCGCTATAGCGGTTAGGACGCATCTTATGGTAGAGACGCGCCCATCTTATGGTAGAGACGCGCCATGGCGCGTCTCTACAGCTACGATTAGAAGCTAAAGGTTGTGCGGATTGTGCCGACCCAAATGTCATCATTCCCATCATCGTGATTGGGATTTAAAATTACATAAGCTCCCGGTGTAATTAGGATATTATCGGTAATCGGATATTTGTACTGCGCCTCGATTAAATAAGAGGTATCATCATCCTCATTACCGCCATCAACATCCGTTAACTTGGGTGGCATTCCTCCAGCCACTGAAAAAATAGCACCCTCTTTCCCTAAGTCCAGGAAAGATACACTTGCCATCCACGTCCATAGGTCAGCATCATCTCCTTCTCTGGCACCCGCTTCCGCTTCTGCATCGATGTAACCGCCCCAACCCGCTAGGTTTATTGTCGGCGTAACTCGCCAGTTTCCTTGGATGCCAAAGCGCAAAGCGGAAGTCGCAATTTCACCAAAGGGTTCTTTTGCCCGTGGACTACCTGTACTACCAGAAAGGTTGACATCTTCACCGGGATAGAAAGAATAGCCAAACGCAAAGCCTAAATCTAAGGTTTCTGCTAAGGCTAGGTTTAACTGAGAAATGGCAGTAAAATCACCATTGAATACTCCATCCTTATCGGCTGGACTCTCACTTTCACCCGTCACATACGCCACATCTAAACTCAGGGAATCACTGAACATAATAGTAGCGCCCACGCCTTGTTCAGCATTATTCCGAAAGACAAATGGATTGCGACGATAAAAGCGATTCAAGGCTCCCGTACCGCTACTTTCTAGATAGGGATTGTGTAGGTTAGCTATTTCATTAAAATCAAAATCATTAGCACCAATGGCAATCATGATGTTATCGCCCAAGGGAAATTCATAGATCAAGTCATCAATGATGACATTATTATCTGTTGCCGCGTCAAACCCCAAGCGAGCCATTTCTGTGCCAGTCGCCTCATCGAATTCGGGAATATTTCCGGCTTCCAAGCGAACTCTCAGGCGATCTTCTCCCATGAAACTGGTGTCAAAGTTTAAACGAGTCCGATGACTAAAGGTGAGGTGATCACCAAACGAATCAACGTCACCATCGTCGTCAGCGTCTTCACCATCAACCCTTAAGTCTTCATCGCTAAATGCACCACCTAGGTTAAAAATCACTTCTCCTTTCAGCTTTGTGGTGGTAGAGAACTGATTGTCTTCCAAAAATGCCACGCGCCCTTCTAGATTATCGACTCGTGCGCCTAAAGTTGCTAATTCCGCTTCAAATTCCTGAATTAACCGCCGCAGGGTTTCTAATTCCGTCTCGTCAAAACCACCCGTACCAATTAAACGCTCAATTTGGTTTAAACAAGCATTTAAACCCGCCGCAAATTCGTAACGAGTCAGGGCGCGATTCCCGCGATAGGTGCTATCCGGATACCCTGCAATACAACCGTAGCGCTCAACTAAGCTTCGCAAGGCTTCATACGCCCAATCCCCCGGAGAAACATCTCGCAGTTGACCCACGCTGGTTACTTGGTTGAGGGATTCGGCGTCATTTTCACCACTGTAGCGTTGAATTTGTTCTAATAGTTCCCGATTAGAATCAGCCGTCGTGTTGGTGGGATTCAAGCTTGGGGGGACATCGGAAGCGATTTGTAGAGGATCAATTTCTATTGAAGTTTCCGATAACTGGCGATTGAGTTCTACTGTAGATTTGCTGGTATTTGCTGTTTGGTCAGGAATCGCCGCATCAGCGTGGCTGACGGCGAATAGAGACAGTCCAAGTAGGGCTGGACTGAGTTTCAGCGTCTTCCAGACTAGGGTTGATTTCATCGATTCACTTTCCTCACACCGAATAAACTTAAAATGCTTATTGGCTCATTCTTATCCAAAACGGGCGTTAACGCTAACTATTGGCTCGGCACAGCTAAAATTGTGGAAGAGATTTTACCATTGAATCGGGCGCAAGTCTTTGCGCCCCTACGGTTTCGCGGCTAATGGTTAATTCATTAAATAAGCTGTGCCACGCCACTAGAGTAACTAGCGCACGATCTTGGTTGAGAGTAGGAATACTGACTACTAAGCATGGTCTAACTTTTGCCACATAACCCAGATCGACAAGCCAGACTTCGCCACGATCAGGACTACTCATAATCGGCTTCTTGTTGGTCTAGTGTCAAGAACAACTCTTCAGCATTGAATACAAAATCTTCATCTGTCAATGGTGGAAAGTCAAAATGGACAAGCCGCTTCAAGATTTCTACGGCAATCTCAAGCTGCTCTGAATCAGGCAACTGATCAAAGGTCTGAAGAATCTTTTGAGTTGATGCAGTCATAAGCTTTAATCCAGCATATATTTAGACCTTAGCATAGGCAATTACGCAAGCGATCGCGCTTATTAATATAAGGTTAGGATTAATAGGGGTACAGCATTGCTGTACCCCTACACCAAATGATTCAATTGTCAACGATAGCCGAGACAGGCTTAGAAACTGAAGACAGTGCGGATAGTTCCTACCCAGATGTCATCATTGTCACTGTTATGTTCTGGGTTAAAGATGACAAAAGCGCCAGGAGTAATCGCGATATTGTCAGTTAGTTGATAGCGATAGAACACCTCTAAATGGTATGAGTTATCCTCATCGTCGCGATCAGAGACGATTGGGTTACCAGCCGCGTCGTCAGCCAGACCTCCATCAGCCTCGAAAAGCACACCCTCTGCATCATTATCGGTAACTTTGGGTGGCTGACCGAATATGACACCTAGCTTGTTGCCTTCACCACCCAAATCTAGCAATGCTAAGTTAACCGCCCAATTCCAGATCTCTGCATCATCGCCTTCCCTCACAACAACATCATTGACGAAGAAATCGAAAACATCGTCTTCAGCTTGAACATCTTGATAACCGACCCAACCGCCAACAGAAAACTTGCCAAATGTGGCATTCGCTTGTATCCCGAAAGAATCAGCTGAAGTAGCTATATTACCAAAAGGTCGGCGTGCCAAAAGGCTACCTGTTGTCCCAGTAACATTCACATTCCCGCCACGGTAGTAGGAGCGCACATAAGTTCCAGCCACACTAATATTTTCAGTCGGCTTGAACGTTATCTGACCCAAGGCAGCGAAAGTGCCGTTAAAGAGTCCCCTGTCTTCACCTGGATCTGCTCCTTCGTCAGCAAAGTAACTCGCTGACAACTCTAATACATCTCCCAACCCATAGGTTAAGGTTCCACCAGCACCGCCACCTGTCCGATAAATCGGATTGAAGCGACCAAAGCGGGAAATAGAACCACTACCACTACTGTCAAAGTAAGGGTTGACGACATCCAGAATAGTGTCCTGAAACTCGCCGTTAGCGGCATCAATTTGGACAAGGAGGTTGTCACCTAGAGGAAAACGATACCACAGTTCATCAATGGCAACGTCGTTACCGTCGGCTCCATCAAATCCTAAACGGGTCATGTTAGTGCCAGTAACACCACTATTAAATTCAGCCATGTTTATGGCTTCTAAACGAGTACGCAAGCGATCGCGTCCCGTAAAACTCGTCTCAAAGTTCAAGCGCACCCGATCGCCAAAGACTGTATTGGTGTCATCATCCCCAGTGCCATTAGGAATCGTATCCAAGAAAAAGGTGTCATCATCCCCACCATCAATCGTATCACCGAAGGTATCCGCCAGACCAAAGATGACTTCCCCTTTCAACTTGGTTGTCGTGGAGAACTGATTGTCTTCCAAGAACGCCACGCGCCCTTCCAGATTATCCACCCGCGCCCCTAGGGTCGCCAATTCTGCTTCAAACTCCTGGATTAACCGCCGTAGGGTTTCTAACTCAGTCTCGTCAAAACCATCCGTACCAATCAAACGCTCAATTTGGTTTAAACAAGCATTCAAACCAGCGGCAAATTCGTAACGAGTCAAGGCGCGATTGCCTCGATAGGTGCCATCTGGATACCCGGCAATACAACCGTAGCGTTCTACTAAACTACGCAGCGCTTCATACGCCCAGTCCCCTGGGGACACGTCTCGCAACTGACCCACGTTGGTTACTTGGTCAAGAGAGGTAGATCCTTCGTTGCCATAGCGCTGGATTTGCTGCAAAATTTCTAGATTGGATTCAACTGAGCTATCTCCTGCCGCCGGAACGGGTTCAGGGGAGGTACTATCTGCCAGTTGGAACGTGGGACTAACGGTTACGCTGGGTTGAGGCGTATCCGTTGCCGGAATGGGTTCAGTCTGCGCTGCATCATCCAACGTGGGACTGATTGAGGCTGTCGGTTCAGTGTCCAAATTCATCGCGGCTGTAGACAGATCAGCAGCCGTCTGATGGGAATTTGACTCAGCCGCCGATGCACCACTAGCGACGAATAAAGAGGCAACCAACAGGACGGGACTTGCCTTAAACACTTTCCAGAATAGGGTAGACATAATCATTCACAATCCTCACACCTAGTTTAATGCCAAAACTGTAAAGCAGTTGGGCTGAATGAGCAATAGCATTTTTGCTTTGACTCAAAACTATCACTAAATCTACTAATTAACTATTACCATTTTTGGGGACTACAAGGAATAGATTCTAAACCAAAAATTTTGTGTTGGATACCAGGAAAATATTAGAATTATTTATCTGGCTCAATCAGTGGAGAAATATAGAGACGTAGCCTAGCATAATCTATCTCTACTAACGGTATTTTATGCTGTGGTAATCGGTTGGTTATCCAATCGCCGAATCGCGACGACGGCTGGCTGGGGTGGATCGCTTATGCCTTTACGGGGCCAGTTGGAACCCAGGGGAACTAGACGTTCTTGCTGGAATTTTTCTCCAGCAGTAGTTTTTATCACAAACTTACGAGTCTCCGTCTGGTTATTTTTGCGGATACCGTATTTTTCCCCAGGGTGTTGTACGGCGAGAAATAGAGTTTTTTGATCGGGACTAAAAAAGGGTCCGGTGGTTTCACATTCCATGGGTCCAATGCCAAATAAGTAAGCATTCCCCGCCATTTCCCCAGATGTGGGCAGACACCAGATCGAATTGTTGCCAAAAATTCCCTGGATATCAGTTTGACTTATGGATTCACCTTGGTCATTGACCCGACTCACCACGGGTTGATTGTGTTTGGAGGTAGATATATCCGTCACCATCCAAACATTACCATTGTTGTCAAATTCTAGATTATCGGGATTAGAAAATCCGGCACCCCCTTCAGCCGGTTCGCCCCCCATGGCAAAGGAGTCCCAGCGAAAGGTCATCGCGGCGGGATCATCTTGGTCTTCCACCAGACGCAGAATCCAACCATATTCCCAGGGAGTTTCTCCCTTGGGTCCGGTGAAGACGCGCTTGTCGGGTCCGCCATCTCCCCCGGGACTACCAGAGGTAAAGGCGATATACAGGGAACCATCTGCCGCCATATCTGTATCTTCCGGACGGGCGGTGGTGGTTGCACCAGCAGCATTGGCGGCAAAATGGGCGTCGATTAAAATTGCTCCTTGTTTTTCGATATCATTCCCTTGGTATAAGTCCCCCAGTGTGGCAAACTGCTGTTTAAACGCCAAGGCTTCCGCATCGGTTGTCACCTCAACAATGCCTCCCTGGGGACGTTTGGGTAAGGGGACTAAGCTGCCTTCAACGGTACTGGGTAACACAGGGTTAACGGGGGTACTGGGTGTTAATGCCATCCAGCGTCCTGTGCCATCAGGTGCAAACACCGCCGCGTAAAGCATTCCCTCTGCCATTAAACGGGAATTGGCTTTATCGGTTGGATCACTAACGGTGTCTTTACTGACAAACTTATACAGATGACCCCCTCGGCGATCGCATCCCGAATATACCGCTAAGGGTTTCCCAGATACAACCTTAAACGCCACGGCTTCATGACGGAATCGACCCAGCCAAGTGTGCTTTGTCCCATAATCGTTGGCATTAGCCGGATCAACTTCTACCATCCACCCATATTTATTCCCAGCTAAACCCAAGACATTCCCTCGTCCATCGACAAAGTAATCATTAATCACAAAGGGAAGCGCAGCGGGGTCAAAGGACGTACCATCAGCGTAAACGGGTTCTGGCACTTGGTCTTGAAAATTTTCCTCTGCACTGAATACCGTTCCCCAAGGCGTTGTTCCGCCAGCACAATTTTGGCATGTACCAATAATGCGATCGCCTAAGCCATCCTGGTATCCTTGTCCTTGAGTCTTCTGGAAAACCGCGACAGCAGGACCGGTGGCTTTGAGATAGCGATTATCCTCTAATCCCGATATCCCGGTAATCCGCCGATCAGCCGCCGAATTGGTTCGAGTCCATGTCCCATCAGCAGTTCGACGCAGTGAAATCACACCTAATCCCTGATCAATCAAACCCGCTTGCGAAATCTGGCGAATTTTAGCTTTTAGGGGATCAGCATCGGGCAAAGCAAAGGCATTAATCTTACCATCACTCTTCGCCGCCACCGCTTTAACTTCTTCAAATGGCAATGACTCACCGATGACCTGAGAGTAGGTTTGCATCCAGGTGCCACCGCTAATATATTCAAAGTTAATCGTCAGGTATCCTTCATCCTGACTGGTTTCAATAAACGATAAATAATCATTGTTATAACCAAAGCGAGAATCCCCCACCGGATCTCCCCAAGCGCCAATCACATCGTAGGTAAAGCCTTCTGGCAGTACCAAGTCATCCACCACTTCATAGCGGCTGTAGG
>CAZNNK010000084.1:10532-12205 GCA_964574085.1 uncultured Coleofasciculus sp. | reverse complement strand
GTTTGTGAAGAAGACCAAAAACTAGAGAATTAAACTTTGGACTTATGTATTCTGAATATTAGGAAGCTGATTATAGCATCACTAATATGAATAAGCTATTAATAACAATAACCTTATCCCTAGCTATTCTTCTCGAAGCTTTAGGTGGAAATTCGGCAGGTGCATTAACGATAAGAAGTTGGGACAGCGCAAATCAGCGTGGGGGTGACTTATTTAGTGCCGGAAATGGTGCATTGCAATATGGTGCATTCAGCTTAAGTCTTCTGGAACGTTTACATACTATCCTTCCAGGAGTATCAACCCTAACCGAAGCCAATTTAGCTGACGTTGATGTCTTTTTTCACGGAACATCCTCAAAAACCCTGACACCCACCGAAGGTACGGTGCTGAGTAACTTCGTAAAAACGGGGGGTTTTCTGATCGTCGAATCCGATTCAAGTCCTTCTGAACAGATATCTGCCAATTCTATACTTGAATCCCTCGGACTCGGTTCTCGATATAGCTGTTTTGTCGGCGGTGTCAATTCTTCTACAGGTGGCACGTTTGAAAATACAGTTTCTCTAACTACCGTCGGCGAATTAGGTGACCTCAGAGGTCAAACATTTGGTACATCCTTAGCCACTGATATTGATCCAATGCTAACCGATATTACTCCAACTGGGGGGACGCTGATTGGTACAAATGGCTCAATCAGGTCGATAGTGGAATTTCAGCCCTTTGCTAACGGTGGTAAAGTCTTGGCTGTTGGTGACCCCTACGGTTTTAATCTTTTCCAGAGTTCAGATGATTCTTTGTATAATTCTAACAATCAAAAAGCCTATTTAAATTTCATCGAGTCTAAACAATCGAGAATACCTGTTCCGGAAACATCAACGGTATTGGGTCTATTAACATTAGGGACTTGTGCTGTGGGAAACAAATTCAATAAAAAATGATTAAACCATGGATAATTCAGAAAATCCCCGGGGTGACAGTAGGGGGATATTGTAGCTGATTGGGGAGACGCATTGATGTCCGAATCGGCAGTTATGGAGGCGGATTTCGGGTAGTCCCAAGCCTCACAGGTGTCCAAGCTAGCCAGTTTTTGGTTTAATGTATCGTTTTGCCTGTCATTTTGTGGTCATTTTTCATCAGTATATTCATTATTGTTCCTCAACAGTGTCAGGACTAAACCATGAAACGCATCAAAACATTAACCTTGATCGCCGCCGGAGTCTTGTCTACCATCGCTGTGCCACTTGTGAGCCATACACAGACAACCTACACGGGAACCGTTGAGCGGGTGTGGGAAGATGGGTTTCGCTTAAGAAGTGGCGATCGCAGCTTCAAGGTGGATACATGGGAACTCTACGGTGATAACACAGCCGAACAGATTAAAATAGGCGATCGCGTAACCATCTCTGGAGAATTTGAAAATGGCGAATTTGATGCCAACTCCCTCACCAATGCGGCTACCTCTAAACCTTCAACGACCGATACGGAAACTGCCACACCGTCACCGGTGAGCCGCGCCCAGACAACCTACACAGGAACAGTTGAGCGGGTGTGGGAAGATGGATTTCATTTCAGAACCGGCGATCGCAGCTTCAAGGTGGATACATGGGAACTCTACGGTGACAACACAGCCGAACAGATTAAAATAGGCGATCGCGTAACCATCTCTGGAGAATTTG
>CAZNNK010000084.1:0-10432 GCA_964574085.1 uncultured Coleofasciculus sp. | reverse complement strand
CGTAACCATCTCTGGAGAATTTGAAAATGGCGAATTTGATGCCAACTCCCTCACCGAGGCGGCTACCTCCACACCTTAAACAGGGCGGCTAAAAGTGTTTTGTGGGCTGTGGAAGGCACAAATGCCAAATCCACAGTTCCGATCATAGACTCTCACCCACGCCACAAGATATGCGAATCTTGCTCGTCGAAGATGATCCAGAACAAATTGAACCCCTCCACGCCGCCTTGACTCGTTCAGGACATATCGTCGATGCGGTGGAAGATGGAACAACCGCCCGATGGCTGATGGGCGAAAAAGACTATGACTTGCTCATTTTAGACTGGATGTTGCCCGGTGAGGATGGTATTTGTCTGTGTCAGCAGTATCGTCAGGCAGGAAAAGCCGCTCCCATTCTCATGCTGACGGCAAAAGATACCATTGCCGATAAGGTGATGGGGTTAGATGCTGGCGCCGATGATTATCTGGTCAAGCCTGTGGATATTCAAGAACTGCTGGCGCGGGTGAGGGCTTTGCGGCGACGAGCGCCCCTCTGGTGCGGTGACGTGGTGCAAGTTAGCGATCTATCCCTGCATCTCGACACCATGCGCGTGGAACGGGGAAGCGTTAGCCTGAAACTAGCAAGCCGGGATTTTCAACTTCTGGAGTACATGATGCGCCATCCCCACCAGATCCTCACTCACGATCAGATTGAACAGGCACTATGGGAATGGGGAGAGGAACCCGAAAGTAATGCGGTAACCGCTCGGATTAGACGCCTGCGTCAACGGTTGCGCGAAATCGGTGTAGACGGTTGGATTGAAACCCTCTACGGCACAGGTTATCGTCTTGAACCTCCTTCGGCTTGAGATATGACTCATCCAGTTTCTGTTGTTCATCAACGCTGGCAAACACTGCCGATTCGAGTGCGGGGAACCGTGATTATTGTACTTCCCGTAACCTGTTTGTTCATGGCATTGTCGGCATTTGCCTGGTTGAAAGCCAGCTTGGTGGAAGATGAAACCTGGGTGCAACACACTCAAATTGTGCGTTTGGAAACCAAACGTCTCTTGAATGCCTTGGTTGATGCGGAAACCGGAGTTCGAGGGTATGGATTGACCCAACGAGATGAATTTTTGACTCCTTATAACCGGGCTAAAGCGATTATTCCTAAATCCTTGGATCGATTAGAACAACTGGTACAAGACAATCCTCAACAAACCCAACGCATACAGGATATTCGGACAGGGGTTGATGAGAATCTAAGGATTTTTCAACAGAAATTAACCTTACAGCGAGAACTAAAACTCATTCAGGGAAAAACCGATTTCTTCGTTCCGGTTGCCTCTCTCTATGCGTGGTTAGAGGAAGGAAAAGCGACGATGGATGCTACCCGAACAGAAATCGATCGCTTTGCCCAAACCGAGGAAGAATTATGGGTACAACGCCGACAACACCAAGACTTTTATCGACAAATTACCTGGATTGTGTTATGTATTTTTGGCGTAATTGGGACGCTCAGTGCCTGGTTTGCCGTTCACCTTTTCTATCAGTTGGAACGAGAGTTAGCCAACCGGGAAGATCGCTTGCGTCAAACGAATCAACGTTTGGAGATTGTCTGTGAGCAACTCCAACGATTTACCGCCAATGCCTCTCATGAATTGCGGGCGCCTTTAGCGGCAGTGTTGAGTAATGCTCAGGTGGGATTGATGGATCTCGATGACTTGGAAGAGGAGTCAATTCCACTGCGCCAACGACTCGACAAGATTGTCAATTTGACCAAACAGATGAGTTCACTGGTGAGTGACTTGTTATTTTTGGCGCGACATGAAGGGTTATTGGCGGCTGATTCACTCCAATGTGTTGATCTGACCGATTTATTAAGTAATTTAGTGGTCGATTGGCTACCGCAAGGGAAAACCTATCAGCTAACGCTGAGGAGTCAGTTACCCAAAATGGCGGTTGAAGTGAATGCCGATGCCAACTTGTTGCAGCAAGCGATCGCGAATCTCCTCAGTAATGCTTGCCGCTATACACCCGCCGGAGGCATGATCGAACTGCGTCTACTTACACGCACCGATCAAGCCTTGATTCAGGTTGAAGATACTGGAATCGGTATTCCCCCAGAGGCTCTACCTCATCTGTTTGAACGGTTTTATCGCGTTGATTCAAAGCGTGCCAAAGCCTCCGGCGGCTTTGGCTTAGGATTAGCGATCGCACAACAGATTGTTCAGGCTCATGGGGGACACATCAACGTTACCAGCACCCTGGGACAGGGTTCGACGTTTCAAATTTCTCTACCCTTGAACATTTCCACGAAGGCGGCGCAAAACCTCAACAGGAATGGCATAAAATGACTGTTCGCTGTAACTCTGTCCACTAGAGTTCTCCCGTTTGCGCTCCGTGAAGAAGCTTAACAATCCCACAACCTCTCCCAATTGATTCAAAATCGGCGCACCGCTAATCCCCCCCTGAAGCGGAATACTCACCTCTAGCACCCGCTCAGTGCAAAGTTGACTCGGTCGGATACGGTTGACCAAGCCAACATTACAGTAGAGATTTTCTTCAAACCCACCCTCCCCAGGCGCCGGAAAACCAACGGTCAAAATCCGCTCCCCAACCTCAACGAGTTCCGAAAAGCCTAACCGTAATGGAGTAACAGGAGTAGACTCAGGTCGCAAGCGCAGGATTGCCACATCGTCCGCGCCCCACGTCGGTAAATAGATTTCTGTTACCTGGAGACGACCTTCCTTGGTAATTACGCTGACCGCTTCGGGTAAAATGCATTGTCCTGTGGACTGGTTTACGACAACGTGACGGTTGGTCGCCACTGCATCAGGACTAATAACAAAGCCACTACCACTACCAGCCAATCCGCCTACATTCACCCGTATCCAAACCACAGAGGAAGCATAAATCCGCACCGAATGATTGAGGCTCTCAAAGTCGGGACTGTGAGAGCCAAGCATTAGGGCGTGGTCTAAAAACAATGCGCTATAAGCCTCTCGTTGGCGGGAACGAGCCAAAATTTCCAAACCGAGTTCGACCTGGGATGGAGATAGGGGAGCCTCAATCCGATGAAAATGAGTAATGGCTTCTGAATAGCGGTTAAGACGGAGGAAATGTTGAGCCAGTTCTTCAGCATTTCCCTCAGGGTTAATCGGAAGGTTCTCAATGGCACTCAACCATCTCCTGTAAGTCGCCGCCACGTCTGTCACCTCTTGGGCGGCTGAGCGAGTGCGCTCAAGCAGGCTAGTGCCTTCCTCGATTAATGACTCCACTTGCTGTGAGACTTGTGTAGAACGCCAATCGAGCGACCCATAACCCTCCAACCAAGTCCGGCTACTCCGGCTCAAGCTGTCCCATCGATCCTGGGCTAACCGTGCCTTCATCTCTAATTCGTCGCGGTTGCGGTAGACCTCAAACAACCTGTCATTGTCTGTCGGAGTCGGCAAATACCGCTCTCGGTGACGTTCATAGTAGTGCAATCGCTGTTGCAAACCGGCTGAGAGTTCCAGAAAATTGATCCGTTGGGTCTCTTGCAGCATCTGTGTGAGGTTCCTCGCCAGTTTCTCTAACCCTGTCAGGTGTCCTTGATGAGTCTGAGAGTCTCGGAATCTGGCTTGCAGCGAAGCCGCTTGAGCAGGCGTCAGTAGGTGCGAGTCGGAGATAGTGATGCCGCATTGTTTTCCCGTTCCAGCATCGCGAGCTGTCACGATTAGAAGGCAATTGCTATCGATATCAAAAGTGACATCAATTTGGGGAATTCTAGCTTTGGCGGGAAGTATTCCTTGAAGAATAAATTGTCCGATCTTAAAATTTTCCTCAGGAACAGAGGATTCTCCCTGAAAGATCTGAATTCTAACGTTGGTCTGATTGTCCTCAACTGTGGTATAGCGTCGGGTTGTTTTAGTCGGGATGGTCGTGTGCTTGGGGATTAAGGAATCAAACTTGAACTGACCCGGTGCTACATAGGATTTAATCCCCAGACTGAACGGAACAGCATCCAACAAGATAGCATCCTGTAGTGAACCCATCAGGATAGCCGCTTGCAGAGCCGCTCCACGGGCAACGGCTGTTAGCGGATCTAAATCCGAGTTAGGGTCTTGGGCAAACACATCCCCAATACACTCACGAACCGCAGGCATGATCGCTCCACCGCCGATGAGAAGTATCCGACTCGGTTGGCGATTAATCTTTTGGCAGGTTGTCCGAATGCGATTCAGCCAAGGTGCAGCTAGGCGTTCGAGTTCGTCTCGTGTCAGTTCCAGGGTGATCGGGCTACCGTTAATCAACTCGGGTAGCTCAATTGTCCAAGCGCTGCGGGAGGACAGTTCAATCTTGAGTTCTTCGCCAGCCTGACGCAGACGGGTGACGGTGCGGCGATCGCCGTTTATATCCTGCCCGGTTTCAGCTTTAATCACCTCTAGAAAATGAGCATACAACACATCATCTAAATCGGCACTGCCAAGTGCATTATCTCCCTCGATTTCCAGTACCTCAAAGACGCTTTCCTCGACTTCAATAATGGAAAGATCAAAGGTTCCTGCTCCCAAGTCAGCGACTAAAATCGTCTCATTGATAGAAGAGCGGCTACGCTGGGCAAGGCAAGCCGCCGTTGGTTCGTGAATTAAGCGCAGGATGTTGATATCCGCCAGCACTCCGGCAGTCTTTGTCGCTTGTTTCTGGGCATCATTGAAGTAAGCCGGTACTGTAATCACAGCATTGGCTAAAGGAATAGTGGGGGGATGTTGATCGAGGTAGGCTATTACCCAATCCTCTGGCACAGATGTTCCGATCACCTGAGCCGCCATTCGGGAAATTTTCTCACCAATCTTTTTGTGCAGATACTCCCTCGCTAATTCACGGGCGTGGTTAATAATCCGAGCCGAAATTTCTTCAGGACGGTATACCTGACCCCCGGCTTTGAATTTGGTGTCCGTTCCCATCTGCCGTTTAGCTTGAGTGACAATGGCGCGAGGTGATTTCCCCAGCAGCTCGGATATCGGCACACCAACCCGTTCCCGCCCCACTTGATCGATCGCAAACACGGACGGAATCTGCCGTCGCCCCTGCCATTCGACAACCTCTGGCTCTCCTTGCTTTTGGTTATAGAGACAAACCACACTGTTACTGGTACCCAGGTCAAGGGCGATCGCATCAATGTAGTCTGCCAGAATCTCCTGAGTCGCGGCTTGCACCCATCGATCCGCTTGCTCTTCAAATCGACGCCTATCTAACGCCTCAATGCTGGGCAACTCTGTAGCAACCCGGTCTAGCCATTTGCCACTCACCAACCCTTGCTCTCCTAGGTCTTTCAGGCGTCGTAGTAAACGCGCTTTTTCCTCGGGCGGTTGCTCCCGTTCGTAGGCTTGAGCCGCGCCAAGTTCCGCCAGTTCCTCGACTTGACCGGCTTTGGTGATTAATTCTTGGAAGCGATGATCGAATACGACCCGCTGATCGCCAAGTTGCTGCCGTCGGAGTTGGGCAGCACGCTGGTATTCCCTCGCCTGTTCGTACATGGAAATCGCCTGTTCGATTTCTCTCAAACGTTCGTAGAGAAGTCCCGCCATAAAGAAGTCACCGCCTTGCTCGAGCAACTGAGCCTTTTTCCGAGGGTTGGGATGGTCTGGATCGGCAGAATCCAGGGCAATCAGGGCTTGACCAAAGGCACCGGCTTTCTCAAATAATAAGGATGCGGCAAAATAGTCTTGAGCTTTCTCTGCCTGGAATCCAGCTTCGAGATAATTACCAGCAGCTTCTTCCAACAGGCTCCATTGTTTGAACAAGTCTTTTTCTGATTGTCCCTGAGTCGCTGGCAATTGGGCTTCAAAGGAGGCTCGAACGGTTCGGATTACTTCCGAGAGCAGGTGTTGGGTGCGATCCGCCTCAGAGCGAAGACTTGACTCGGTAGATTTGTTTCGCCATGCTTGCTCTACGGTTCGTAGTAGGCGAACTGCTTCTAAAAAGTCTTGGCGATCAAGATGCCCTCGGACGGTGTTCTCCATTGCCTCTCGGATATCGAGTATCCACTCCGAACGAATCGCGGGACGGAGTTGGATTGCCAGTTCGAGCTGTCCCATTTGTTGGTAACAGTTGCTGGCGCCCTCGAGGTTGCCAGCTTTTTGAAAGTGTTCTCGGGCATCGGCATAACTCTCTTCCTCCCAGAACCAAGAGGCGACGTTCTCATGAGCTTGGGCAATTGTATCGGGGTCTTTGACACGCTCCGCCCAGTCGAGAACGCGAAGGGCAGTTTCTTTACCTGGAACAGACAGGAGGTAACGGATAGCACTGGTGTAATCTCTGGCTACTTCTGCCAAGTTTGCCGCTTCCTCATAGCGCTCCATTAGGGCATAAACCTGATGAATTTGAGGCAGTTGGGTGTCCGGAAATTCTGAGAAGAAGGCTTTCCAGGGATGGCTATCCTCAAAGGAATTGTGGTCTAAATAGGTGGAGAGGATTTCATGGAGTTCGGCTTTAGGGAGACACCCTTGTTCTCGTCGCTTGAGCAACTTCACCAGTAGTCCATTGGTGTCACCAATTCGGGCAGATTGGACACAGATTAGCTGCTGTATCTCGGTTTGCCGTAACGGGTTTTGCAATCGCCCCGAAAGCCGCCATGCCGCATCGAGGGCTTGAGCCGTTGGCGATTGGGCTTTGAGTAGAACAGAGAGCGATCGCTCTTGCCGAAAGCTGGAATTGGGCTGCCACTCCCCAAAGAGCGGGTCAAATTGCACGATGACTTGGATGAGTTGTGAGTAATCGCATTGCTCAGCCAGGGATAGGGCTTTGCCATAGGTTTTCCAAGCTTTCTCTTTCGCGCGATCGGAAGGGTTAGCAGTGGTTAATTGCTTGTGTAGCGTTTGGCAAGTCACTGTCAACTGCTGGTGGGGTGAGCCGAATCCTGGTATTCGTTTCCGCAAAAAGCTGGGCAAAGTTCTGGTCAGATGTTTGCCTAAAACCTGAAACAACCTCTGTAAGTTTAGGTGCCAATTAAACATCTATGTAAGGATTTAGGTTGAGTGTGCATTATACGACCAAAGCGGAAGGCTAGCGGTTACCAGAAGTCCAGTATAGATATAATATCCTACGTCTACATTGATCGGCTCCTTAATATTTCTTAGTACAGCACACAAAATTTATGTCCAGGTACTTATTGCAGTAGCTTACCCGCCCCTTCAGCGCTCTACTTCGGGTTCGAGACATTCGCTCAACTGGACATCTCCTCGAAGCCTAGAGAGGAATTTTCTCGGGTTCGCTAGGTGGAAGTTACCTTCTTTTTTGTACGATAGGTTGATAGGACAAGTTATCAACTCAATTATGACCCACAGCGGTTCTTTGCCGAATCGCGTTGCTTAATGGCGTTCCCCATACCTGCCGATTGCTCTTAAGCCATTGGGTATTGCGGCAATTTGAATCATAAAAAAGGGGAATTGTCAAGGGTTTGTTGCCAAGCTCAAGCTAAAAACTGCTTATCGCTTATTTGAATGATCATCAAAACTTCGGTGCTGGCTCACTTACTCCAAGCCATGCCCCACCTGAGGCAACAAGTATATTTCAAAGCGTCGTTGACCGCACTCTCCCATGCGATGGAAGATCAGGTCTTAGCTGGTTCGGAGCAGCCGTTGGTTATCGCCTGTTTTCAGCGAGAACGCTTCTATCGTCAGGAAGCCCATCGCTATCGACGCATTGCCCAACGGACACCTCATGTCTATGTCTTAGCCGCACCAGAAACGGATTTCAAGAATAGCTCAGATCACTACGAAACCGTGGCATTTGACCCCAAAGATGCCTTAAGTCATGAGTGGCATTTAGTGGTGATTGGTTCTCACTATGCCAACTGTCTGATCTGCCGAGAAAAACGTTCGTCTGTCTCCAATAGCGCCAATGGGGAGATGGATACCTCTCGACGTTTTGAGGGAATTTGGACATTTGACCGGGCGGTTAGCGCTAAAGCCGCTGAGTTGATTTTGGATCGCATTGCCACCTATCGACCTGAGTTAGCGGATAAAATCGAGCAGGCAAAAGCTGAGTATATCAGTTTTGGCTCCACTCAACCCTCAGATCGGAATCCGGAAGACTCACCCAATCCTGATCCATTTGTGCATCGGTTGGTGACTTACTTACAAGCGGGTCAGTATAAACTCCTGAAAGCCTATCGCTCGATCACGGCTCAAGAACAACGCGAGCGTTTGGTGAATTCGATTACCACGGCGATTCGGCGATCGCTCGATCCTCATGAAGTTCTAGAAATCGCGGTGCAAGAGTTAGGACGCGCCATGGGGTCCTGTCGTTGTCTCCTTTACCGCTGTAAAGCCACGGATACTCAAGCCACGATTACCCATGAGTACCTAGAAACCCGAGGACGCGATCGCACGATCCTCTGTTCTACCCTAGGTAGCCCTTGGCCCCTAAAAGACAATACTCTATTTCAAGCCATTGTCGAACATCAAGAGTCCATTTCCGTAGAAGACACCCACCATGATCCTCGGCTGAACCAGACATCCAGTAAAAACGCCAATTCCCCATCTTCTAAATTAAAGGAATTGGTGCAAACCTTTGGCATGCGATCGTGGCTGATGGTTCCGGTATTGTATCAGGGTCGATTATTGGGGATGGTCGAGTTACACCACTGCGGCGAAACCCCTTATCGGTGGAAGGATGAAGAACTCGCCCTCGTGGAAGCGATCGCAACTCAAGTGGGTGTCGCCTTAATCCAAGCGGAAGCCTATGCGAATCTGCAAGATTTGAACCAACAACTCGCCGCCCTTGACCGCACTCGTAGTAACTTAGTCGCTATCACGGGTCATGAACTCCGTACCCCCCTATCCACGATTCAGGTTTGCCTAGAAAGTCTCGCCAGCGAACCGGATATGTCGCCAGAATTGCGTCAGGTGATGCTGAATACCGCCCTTGACGACGCTGAACGCCTGCGGAAACTGGTGCAAGACTTTCTCACTCTCTCGCGCCTGGAAAGTGGTCGTGTGGAATGGAATGTCGAAGCCCTTTCTCTGCAAGAATGTGTTGATTTAGCCCTCAGCCGGATTAATGTCCATTGGTCAGAGGATCGGCGACCGACTATTATTACTCAAGTTCCCAATGATCTGCCTTTAGTTCAAGCCGATGGTGAGTGGCTGGTGGAAACCCTTGCCAAATTGTTAGACAATGCTTGCAAATTTACGTCTGCCCAAGGAGAAATTACTATTGGGATTGAAACGAATGGGAATTCGATGTTAAAAGTGACTGTCGCTGATACCGGGCGAGGGATTGAACCGAATCGCCTAGAGGATGTCTTTGATCGCTTTTATCAAGAAGAAGGGGCGCTGCGACGGACGACAGGCGGTACAGGCTTAGGTTTAGCAATTTGTCGTCAAATTGTCAAGGGGTGGGGCGGTAAAATTTGGGCAGACTCAGCGGGTAAAGATCAGGGGTCTCAGTTTCACTTTACGGTGCCAATGATTGCGCCGACCTCAGAATCAAAGCAATCTAAAGGGAAGGGGAAAGGTAGTCGTAAGGGGTCAAGAGTTAAGCGAAATTGATGAAGAAGTAGGTGGGCAAAGTTAAAGTTAATGGTGGTGATCGTCATACTCGCTTCCCTTGAGAAGCAAGCTACGTCATTTGTCATTTGTTTATGTAAGGGTTTGAGGGTTATTTACAGAACTTAATAGTGTTGAGTTTATTTCCACCCACCTACTTAAGAGGAAAGAGGCAAAAGAGAATCGTCGTAGTGCGAGCGTCTCGCTCGCTATTGAGTAGGGTTTTTGTTTGACCATTAAATTTGATAGCAGGGATTATTTTTTACGATGGGCATTTGTACCTCGTTCATCCAGGAATAATCCCAATCGGGTTCGGGTTGTTCAGCTAGGGACACCATATCGCCCTGATAGTTTTGATTGATTTGAATGGCTTTAGCCTGTAAATGTTTTGGGACATAGCACAAATCAACGGGCAATCCATGTGCCAACAGAAATTTGGCTAATTGCTCAGAATTAATGTATATGCCTTCTTGATGCAAGCGTTGTAATATTTCCGTAAATGTGTGCCAGCGCTGATCCATTCTTGGTTGAGAGGGTAAGGGTGTGGGTAACATACTGTGCTAGAGCGTCAGTTCAATCTTGCAGAATCTTCCCAGAAATAAGCCATCAGGTAGACGGTTCCAGAGGAACATCTATGGGATGGTTGGGTAGCTAATGGTATCATTTATCGGCTGAGTCTAGTGAGTCTTGGTTTTCTACCGAGCCTAACCCAGACGCGATCGCGCTTATGACAACACCACCAAAACTGTTCCTCTACTGCTGAGCTTACCTATCGGTAATCTGTGATGAATCCAACGAAACAGAATTATTTCTCAGGAGGATAATCTTCATGATAACAGGCAAAATAAATGTCATTGAAGGCGATATCACTCAGTTAACCGTTGATGCGATTGTCAATGCCGCCAACACCTCTCTGC
>CAZNNK010000083.1:0-12226 GCA_964574085.1 uncultured Coleofasciculus sp. | reverse complement strand
AACTCACCGACTTCAGCATTGCATCCCGCTTACCCAAACAGAAACAGGAAATTCAACATCCCGATGTTTTACAAGGGACTCTCCTCTATATGTCCCCCGAACAGACGGGACGGATGAATCGCGGGATTGACTATCGCAGCGATTTTTATTCCTTGGGAGTCACCCTTTATTACCTCCTGACGGGACGACTTCCTTTTACATCCCAAGACCCCATGGAGTTGGTTCACTATCATCTCGCCAAAACCCCAACACCGCCCATGGAATTAGTTCCCACTATTCCCCCGATGGTGAATGCATTGATTCTCAAGTTGATGGCAAAAACCCCAGAAGAACGCTATCAAAGTGCGGTTGGATTGGCAGCGGATTTGGCACAATGTTATCATCAATGGCAAGAAACAGGAGAGATTGCCCCCTTTGTTTTAGGACATGGGGATATTTCTGGAAATTTTGTGATTAGTGAAAAGCTATACGGTCGGGAAGCAGAAGTGGCTACCTTACTGGCTGCATTTGACCGGGTTAGCCAAGGGCGGGCGGAAATGATGCTAGTGGCGGGCTTTTCTGGAATTGGCAAAACCTCGGTGGTTCATGAAGTTCATAAACCGATTGTGCGCCAACGGGGTTATTTTATTGGGGGTAAGTTTGATCAATATAAACGGAATATCCCCTATTCTTGCCTAATTCAAGCTTTTCAAGAACTCATGGCGCAGTTACTCACAGAAAATCAACACCGCCTAGAGGAGTGGCGACAGCAACTGTTAGAGGCTTTAGGGGAAAATGGTCAGGTGATTATTGATGTGATTCCGGAAGTGGAATTAGTGATTGGATCACAACCTGCTGTCCCCCAACTGACGCCCGCTGAAGCCCGGAATCGCTTCAACCGTGTCTTTAAACGATTTGTTCATGTCTTTACCACCGTAGAACACCCCTTAGTTGTTTTTCTAGATGACTTGCAATGGGCGGATGCTGCATCCTTACGATTTATTCACCACCTGATGAGTGATCCGGAGAGTGAGTATTTATTGATCATTGGGGCTTATCGGGATAATGAAGTGAGTCCCACCCATCCGTTTATTTTAACCCGAGACGAGATTCAAGGGGCTGGCGGAACTGTTACCACGATTACGCTGGACGCCTTGCAGGTTCCGCATATTGCGGAGTTAATTGCAGATACCCTGAGTTCATCGTCCCAGCAGGTTCAACCATTAGCCCAATTAATTGTCCAGAAAACCCAGGGGAATCCCTTCTTCTTAACGCAGTTACTCAAGTCTCTTTACCAAGACGAACTGATTTGGTTTGATGGACAAAAGGGAGAATGGACGTGGGATATTCAGCAGATTGAACGGGCAGAGATTACGGATAATGTGGTGGAATTAATGGTTGGCAAAATTCAAAAGTTTTCTCAGGCAACCATTGATATATTAAAACTCGCCGCTTGCATTGGCAATCGATTCAGCTTAGATATCCTCGCCGTCGTCAGTGAACAGTCCGTCAATCAAACCGCGATCGCACTTTGGGAAGGGTTGGTGGCTGGATTGATTTTACCCTTAAGCGATCGCTATCAGATTCCTCTGGTTTTGGAGGAGGCGGAGTTACAAAAATTCTGTGCGGCTGCGGTGGAAGTGGACTATAAGTTTTTACATGATCGGGTTCAGCAAGCGGCTTATTCGCTGATCCCGGCGGCGGATCGACAACAGGTACATTTGCAAGTGGGGCGATTGTTACTGAATAACTTTGATCCAGAGGAATTGGAGGAAAATATATTTGATGTTGTCAATCACCTCAATGCTGGAGAAGCTTTAATTACAGATCGTGATGAACGCTACCACGTTGCCCAACTGAATCTTCAAGCTGCCCAGAAAGCTAAGTCATCGTCTGCCTTTAAAACGGCGTTAAAGCTACTTAGAATTGGAATTCTTTTTTTACCTGAAACCCGTTGGCAGGATAATTATTTCTTAACCCTGACACTCTATTTAGAAACTGGGGAAGCGGAATATTTAAATGGGAATAATGCAGCAGGAATACAGGTTTTAGACTATACCGCCTCCCACGCCAAAAGTATTCTTGATCGATGTCGCATCAACGAGTACAAAATTGTCTGCTATCGGATGAGAAATGAACTCGACGCGGCGTATCAAGTGGGTTTAGAGACGTTGAAATTGTTGGATATTGACTTTCCTCCTTATCCTGATCAGGCGTATCTTCTCCAAGAGTTGCATCATACTAAAGCCCTGATTCGTCAAGTTCTTGATCGAGATAAAGAAAATACGGGCGAATTTTCTTCTTCATCTTCCCCATCTCCCCTATCTTCCTCATCTCCCCCATCTCCCCCATCTTCCCCATCTCCCCCATCTTCCCCTACCTATGAAATGGGGTTTGGAGACCAAACCCCTACAACCCCATCTCCCTCATCTCCCTCATCTTCCCTCCCTCTAGAAATCCTGGCAAACTTGCCCCCCATGCAAGATCCCGAAAAGTTAATGGCGCAGCGCATTTTTAAAGAAGTGTGGCCCATTGCTTACTTTGTCGGTTCCAAAGGCTTGCACGTTTGTGCGATGAAAATCACCCAACTTTCGATTCAATATGGAAACTCTCCAATTTCGGTTTTTGGCTATATGCTTTATGCCTTTAACTTGGTGTTCCGCTATGGCGAAATTGAAGCAGGCTGTGAAATAGGGCAGTTATCCTTAACCCTACATGAACGATTCCACACCAAGGAATTAGAGGCGAATCTTTTAAATATGTGGGGCGGATTAATCTTACTCTATAAAAAACATATCCGTGACTGTAAGCCCTATTTATTAACGGGGTTTAATAGTGGCATTGAAACGGGTTCCTATCAATGGTCGGGCTACTGTGCGATTAACCATAAGTTCCAATGCTTTTTCGGTGATGAATCGTTACCACGCACAGCAGAAATCATTGAATACTTTATCCCGACATTGACCAAAATTGATCCCAATATGCTCAACTATCAACTCATTGCCAGGGAAGCGATTGTTAATCTGACTCAAGGCGCAGAACAGCCGGATCGACTGGTGGGAGAATGGGTGTCAGAGGAGCAAGTTTTGAACTTTGGCTTAACGTCCAATGATTTATTAACCGTCTTTGTGGTCTATGTGTATAAACTGGCATTAGCCAACTGGTATGGCAAGCTAACCGAAGCGGTAGAGTATGCCCAAAACGCTGAACAGTATGTAGAAGGAGCGGAGGGTATTTTTGCGAACCCGGTGTTCTATTTCCACCAAAGTATTGCCCTGTCACGGGCGTATTCCCAAGTGGACACTGCCACGCAAAAACATTACCTGAAACTTCTGCACAGGAATCGGGAAAAATTCCAACAGTGGGCAGATCATTGTCCGGAGAACTATCAGCATAAATTTAAACTCATTGAAGCTGAACTGGCGCGGATTACCCAACAAGGCTATGACGCAATAGATTACTATGACGAGGCGATCGCCTCGGCGCGGGAGAATGGCTATATCCAAAACCAGGCACTAGCAAATGAACTCGCGGCGCACTTTTTTCTGGCGAAAGGAAAGGAACAGATTGCCAAGGTGTACTGGCAAGAGGCAAGTTATGCTTATCTAAGATGGGGCGCAACGGATAAAGTGAAACAGCTTTATCATCACTATCCTCAGTTTCTTACCACTGAAGTCACTGTTCAAGAGGATTTAACTCCCAATCAAACAACCAGTAGCACCTCCTCTCAATCCACTGAATTGTTGGATATCAATACGGTTTTTAAGGTGTATCGAGCCATTGGGCGGGAAATTGTCTTGGATCAGTTACTGACCAAATTAATGCAAATTCTGATTGAAAATGCTGGGGCACAACGAGGGGTTTTGTTACTGCCGTCTGATCAGGAGGTAGAACAATGGCGGATTGAAGCGGTGGGTGATGTGGATTGTTCAACGGTTCCAGTTTTGCCGTCTATGGTGATAGAAGAACAGGTTCCGGTTTCTCTGATTAACTATGTCTCCCATACCCAAGAAACCATCGTATTAAAGAATGCTAGCACCCAAGGAAGTTTTAGCAGTGATCTCTACATCCAAACCCATCAAACCCAATCCATTTTATCGGTTCCCTTAGTTAACCAAGGGAAACTGCGAGGAATTGTGTATCTGGAAAATAATCTCACGCCAGGGGCATTTACTTCAAACCGCACCCAAATCATTCAACTCCTCGCCGGACAAGCCGCGATCGCAATAACAAATGCTCAACTCTACGCCCAGGTGAAAAAAAGCGAAGGTCAGCTTAAACAGTTCCTGGATGCGATGCCTGTTGGCGTATTTGTCATCGATCGCCACGGCTTACCCTATTACGCGAACCAAGTGGGCAAGCAGATTTTAGGTCAAGACGTGGTGGAAGCCACCTCAGCCGAGGACATGACGACTGTATACCACGCCTATCTCGCCGGAACTGACCAAATCTATCCAAGCGATCGCGATCCCATCGTGAAGGCACTCCAAGGGCAGAGTACCAAAGTGGATGACATGGAAATCCGTCGCCCGGATCAGACGATTCCCATCGAAAATGCTGGGATGTCTATCTATGATGACGAGGGAAATGTCGCCTATGCGATCGCGGCGTTCCAGGATATTAGTGATCGCCAAAAAGCGGCGCAGTTATTAGCCGATTATAATTCGACCTTAGAAGCCCAAGTTGCTGAACGAACTGAGGCACTACAGCAAAGCCAAGCTAAGTTTTTTGGCATTGTTAATATTGCCGAAGATGCGATTATTTCTATCAATGAAGACCAACGCATTCAACTGTTTAATCAAGGGGCAGAACGAATTTTTGGCTATCAGGCGGACGAGGTATTAGGTCAACCCCTGGATATTCTCCTTCCCCAGTCGGTGCGGCACAGTCATCAGCATCATATCGATGACTTTGGTCAGAGTGAAACCCCATCGCGGCGCATGGCAGACCGCCCTAATTCTGGTGTATTTGGGCGACGCAAAACGGGTGAAGAATTTCCAGCAGAAGCCTCAATTTCCCAGCTCAAATTGAGTCAGGGAATTCTCTATACCGTAATGCTCAAAGATATTAGCCAGCGTCAACAAACTGAAAAAGCAGTACGAGATAGCGAGGAGCAATTCAGAACCTTAGTCGGCAATATTCCCGGTGCCGTTTATCGTGTCCTCTGTGACGAACATTGGACAGCCTTATATATTAGCGATCGCATCGAAGACGTGTATGGATATCCGGCGACTGACTTTATGGACAATCCAGTCCGTACCATCGCCAGTGTGATTCATCCGGACGACAGAGAAACAGTAGAACAGATGATTCATCACGCCGTCAATGAAAGGCGATCGTTTATTTTAGAGTACAGAGTCTTACATGGTGATGGAACCATTCACTGGGTCTACGAAAAAGGTCAAGGCATCTTTGATGAAGCCGGAAACCTCCTGTGGTTAGATGGGGCAATGTTTGATATTACCGAACGCAAACGGGCAGAACAAGCGCTCCAGGATAAAAATCAGGAACTTGCCACCACCTTAAAACAACTCAAAGCCACCCAAGATGAATTGATTCAATCCGAGAAAATGGCAGCCCTAGGACAACTAATTGCTGGCGTTGCTCATGAGATTAATACCCCCTTAGGAGCAATTCGCTCCTCCGCCGGAAATATGGCTAAATTCTTAGCCCAAACCTTAACCCAATTACCCACGCTATTTCAATCCCTCTCCCCAGAACAAGGGCAAGAATTCTTAACCCTACTCCAACAGTCCTTGGACTATGAATCACATCTCAGTGCTAAAGAAGAACGGAAACTCAGACGCGGCTTAACTCGACAATTGCAAGCCGAAGAGATTGAAAATGCCGATAGCCTCGCGGATACATTAGTCGATATGGGAATTTATGACCAAGTTGAATCCTATTTCCCCTTATTGAAACGCCCGGATAGTAGCCAACTCTTAGACACCGCCTACAAACTCTCTGGACTTCAACGGGGAACAAAAACCATTTACACCGCCACCGAACGGGCGGCAAAAGTGGTATTTGCCTTAAAAACATACTCCCGTTATGACCACTCCGGGGAAATGATTACCGCCAATTTAACGGAAGGAATGGAAACCGTACTGACCCTTTATTACAATCAACTCAAGCATGGGGTAAAAGTGATCCGCCACTATCAGGAGTTACCCCCAGTCACTTGTTATCCGGATGAACTGAATCAAGTGTGGACAAATCTGATTCATAATGCCTTGCAAGCCATGGACAACAAAGGAACCTTAACCATTGAAATCCAGCAGCAAGGCAATCAGGCAAAGATTAGCATCGCCGACAGTGGCAAAGGGATTCCCCCAGAGATTAAAGAGAAAATATTTCAGCCCTTCTTTACCACCAAACCCGCCGGAGAAGGGAGTGGATTAGGACTCGATATTGTCAAAAAAATTATTGACAAGCATCAGGGACAGATTGACGTTGCATCCATTCCGGGTCAAACCACGTTTACGATTTTACTACCCATGAACCATGAGCAATGACCAATGATTAATGTTTGTAGTCAGCGCTTTAGCGCTTATCGTACTAAAGTACCTACTACGAAACCCGCTTAAGTCAGTACCATTCAGCTTTAAATGAGTGACATTCGACCAATGACCAATGACGAAGGACTAATGACCAATGACTAAACCCGTTATTTTATGTGTTGACGATGAGAAAGTGGTCTTAAAAAGCCTGAAGACCCAACTCAAAGAAGCCTTTGGTGATACTTACACCTATGAAGTCGCCGAAGATGCGGATGAAGCCTTAGATTTAATTGATGAACTTGCTGAAGAGGAGGTCAGTATTATCTTAATTGTGTCCGATTGGTTAATGCCAGGGATGAAAGGAGATGAGTTTCTAATTAAGGTTCATCAGCAATTCCCCGAAGTGATTAAAATTATGCTCACAGGTCAAGCCGATGAAACCGCTATTGAACGAGCCACGTTACAGGCAAACCTGCATCAATGTTTATATAAACCATGGTCAGAAGCTGAATTAGTGGAAACCATCAAGTCAGGATTGTGTCCATCATAAGTGGCGGTGAATCTTCAGCGGTTTGGCATTTAAACCTTAATCTCAAGGATGGCGAATTCCTTTTTCTCGGTGAAATCAGTGTAACTAACCTCCCATCTCCCTACCCCAATCTCTCCAATAAATCCGTGAAATCAGTGTAACTAACCTCCCATCTCCCTACCCCAATCTCTCTAATAAATCCGTGAAATCAGTGTTTTGACCAATGACAATCCCCTAATTTAACCATGGTAAAACAAGTAATCATCTGTGTGGATGATGAAAAAACAGTCCTCAGCAGCCTCAAAGCCGAACTCAAGGAAGCTATCGATAAAAACTATCTAATCGAAATTGCTGAAGCGGGGGAGGAGGCGTTAGAGTTAGTCGAAGAACTCCTAGAGGATGGCTATGAAATCCCGTTAATTATCTCGGATCATATCATGCCGGGAATGAAAGGGGATGAACTCTTAAAACAGGTTCATCGTCTCTCACCCAAAACCCTCAAAATCATGCTCACCGGACAAGCCGATATTGAAGCCATCGGCAATGCGATTAAGTATGCCAAACTCTATCGTTATATTGCTAAACCCTGGCAATCCTCTGACTTAACCTTAACCGTTCAAGAAGCCGTCAACAGTTATCTTCAGGATAAAAAACTGGCTGAACAAAACCAAAAACTCCAGCGTTTGAATCAGGAATTAGAAAAATCCATTCAATTACTCAGTAGCAATGAGCGCAAATTTCGGGCAATTTTCAATCAAACCTTCCAGTTTACAGGAATGCTGAATCTGGATGGTAGGGTTCTGGAAGTGAACCAAACCGCATTAGAGTTTAGTGGCGTGCAGCTTGCGGATGTGGTTGGTAAGCCATTTTGGGAATGCTACTGGTGGACAATTTCCCCTCTTACCCAAACCCAGTTACAAGCGGCAATTAGCCAAGCGGTTGAAGGTCAGTTTATTCGGTATGAGGTGGAAATCTTAGGCGCAAATCATTGCGTGGCTAAAATTGATTTTTCGATTAAACCAATTTTTGACGAAAGCGGCACAATTGACTTTCTGATTATCGAAGGTCGAGACATTAGCGATGTTTACAAAGAACTAGAATTACGGAAACAAGCCGAAGCGGCTTTATTGAAAGCTGAACAAAAATATCGGTCTATCTTTGAGAATGCCCAAGAAGGTATTTTTCAGACGACTCTCGACGGTCATTATCTCAATGCTAACCCCGCTTTAGCTCAAATCTACGGCTACGACTCCCCGGAAGACTTGATGACAACCCTCTCTAGTCCTCAGCATCAACTTTATGTAGACGCCCGCCGTCGTCAGGAATTCATCACCCAAATGCAGCACCATGGTGGCGTCTGCGACTTTGAATCCAGAATTTGTCGCAAGGATGGTCAAATTATTTGGATTAGTGAGAGCGCCCGGACGATTTATGATGCCTCTGGCAAACCCCTTTACTATCAAGGTTTTGTGGAAGATATTACCGCTCGCAAACAAGCCGAAGCCGAGCGCGTCAAGTTCACCAATGAACTCTGTCAATTGAATCAAGCCTTCTCTCGGTTTGTTCCCGGTCAATTCTTACAGATTTTAAATAAACAAAGCGTTGTTGATGTGCAATTAGGGGATCAAGTCCAGCAGGAAATGTCCGTCCTCTTTGCCGATATTCGTAACTTTACCACGCTTTCAGAACGGATGACTCCCCAGGAGAATTTTCAATTTATTAATGCCTATCTCAAACGCATGGAACCGCTTATAATTGAACATCAGGGGTTTATTGATAAGTATATTGGCGATGCGATTATGGCGTTATTTAGTGGCATCGCCGATGATGCCGTGAAAGCTGGGATTGCCATGTTGCAACGCCTCAGTGAATATAATCAACATCGGCTTCGGTCTGGTTATATACCCATCCGTATTGGTATTGGCATTAATACAGGATCATTGATGTTAGGCACTGTCGGTGGACAAAACCGCATGGATGGTACGGTGATTAGTGATGATGTCAATTTAGCTGCCCGTCTAGAAGGACTCACGAAACAGTATGGCGTACCTCTATTAATTTCTGGGCAAACTTTGGCACGATTACACAATCCCACTGGGTACAATATTCGCTTCATTGAGCAGGTCAAAGTTAAAGGCAAATCCAAAGCCGTCGCCGTGTTTGAAGTATTTGATGGGGATAATTTAGGGGTTAAGCAGAGCAAGTTAGAAACGCTGACGACGTTTGAAGAAGGGTTATTTCTCTACAAAAAGCAGGCATTCAAAAAAGCCCAGCAACGATTTGAAGAGGTTTTGCGAATCAACCCCCAGGATACGGTAGCGAAAATCTATCTGCAGCGTTCGTTGTCAAAACTTCAGCAAAAAGTCGCTTTTCCAAAAGAGCAACTTCAGGAAATGTCCCAGGGAGATTTTTCCGCTGAGTGAAAAACCGGACACTACTCATGGCATTGAAATAAGCATTTGTGGCTCGCCGAAACCTTTGATATATTGTAGGGTTGGCATTGCTCACCAGCATACCAGTCAGTAACATTTCACCGAACACCTCATACTTATTCAGTACGTTCTAGCGTAGAAATAGCTATAAAATAGTCAGATACGTTTGTGTGGGGCTAATTGGTAAAACCTTTAAGCGTTGATTGGATAAATCCAACTCAATCCCTAATGCTTCTAAGGGTATAACCCCCAATAATGGGGCTTGACCTCCAGGAAGTTCCAGACATTCAAAGGTTCCCTCCCGTCCCAGTAAAACGATGCTTGCATCTCGAAAAATACGGGCTTTGCCAATCCCATTCGCTGTTTCCACATCGACTTCCTTAAGAAGTTCTAATCCCAGTTGTGCGATAATTTCTTTGGGTAAACATAAGGTAGTCGCCCCTGTATCAACGAGAACATCGTTTAAGGTGATGGAACGTACTTGTTCAGCCGGAATCAAACCCCGTGTGGCTAAACCTTGATCTAATCGGTTGGTGACAACCAGTGTTGTGGTAATTTTGCCCATGGATTCGTTGATAGTTGATGACATGACATTTACTTTGGCTCACTATACCTTAACTATCGCTGCTTTTTGCTAATCTGGCAAATTCAGACTAGCTGAGAATCGTGAATTGTTTTTGGGTTTAGATAAGAGCGATAATTTAGATCAATTATCCTTCATAATTACTTATTGATTTTTTCTATTAACGGGTTCGTAGTAATGGCTTTAGCCTTTGCTTTATTTAAGTTTGCTGAGATTATATCCAAATAGGATATGCTATAATATGGGATTAAGTTAACGGTAAGCGGTTACTTTCACTAGACTTGACTCTACGTAGCCAAGGATGGTTCAACACTAAATTTATCAAGTTACAAATCATTCCAATTCTCAAAGATGGGAACACTGGCTAAATATCTTCAGCAAGAATTCAAATCTCAATTAAATCCTGAATGGATATGTTCAGATGAATTTCGTATCCTATCCCCTGATTTAGAAAAATTTTTAGGCTATCAGCCTCGTGCTGACATTATGCTGCAGCATACCGATGGAAAGCGTCTGTGGATTGAGTTTGAGATTAGTCGAGCTGATCCAGTTGCCAATCACGTTAAATTTGCAACTGCCCACATTTTTCAGCCCCAGCCCAAAACTGATACATTTATCAGTATGCCAGGGCGAGACTACACCTGACGAAAGGCTTAGCAATGAATGCTCATAAAATAAATGAACAATCAACAATAGCGAAGATTTTCTATGATTGGTTAAACCAGCATTCGGATATTATCACAGTTCATCCTAAAGGAGCAATTATTCTTTCTCCTCCCTGGTGGTTCAAATAGTTATATGCTATTGCCTAGGTTGACGACGAGGAAGGGCGGGTTTTGCCTTTGAAGTTATCAGTATATACCAAAATCAAGCGTCTAAACCCGCCCCTACAATTGACTTCATGAAGAGCCTGATAATCTTATTTATTTTGAAACTATACAGACAAGAACCATGAGCCAATCGTTTCCCACTTCTAATCCCGAAGCATCAGCTTCACCAAAAGAGCAACAAACCACACAATCCTACAGGATGACCGATAGTGAGACTCGTTACCAACGCCTGATGGAACTGGTCGAGGCTGAAGATGCCTCTAATGGGGAAGTTGGTTGTGGTCGGGATTGGGGAGAGCAGTTTCCCGTCTATTTAAGAACCTGTGGTATCAATATCGCCGATGACAAGCTGAGAACCCTACTGAGAGAACATCTAGGTAATGTGTTAATGGAGCGGGACTTTGACTCGATTATGACTCAAGTAAGCCGCTTTATTGAATCGGTGGTGGTGCAGGTACACAGTCAATCCGAGTCTCTCAAACCCTCACCCACACAAATAGAGCAAGTTACCGAACATATTCCAACAGCAGAACTCAGACAGTCTTTTCAATCCGAGTTGGGCGAATTTTTGAATGATGCCGATATCGAGCAAATCGTCCAGTTCACCCATCAAGTCATTCACCAGGCTGTGCTTCACCCTCGATACACCTTCTCTGAACCCATTTGGGTGCTGAGGGGTGATGAGAAAATCTATATTGCTCAAGCATCCAGACTAAAAGAGGCGATCGCTAAAGTCAGAGAGCAAAACCCTGAGGAACGTGGTGAACTGAAAGTTGTGAAAGTTGGAGGACTTTTGTCACCCGATCAGGTAATTTCCTTGGAACCAACAGAGATATAAAGTATCCAAGTGTTATTTGAGTAGACGGTTGATTTTGAGTCAGAGTTGGCAAAATGCCCACCCCGCACAACTGAGATTATTGGCAGAGAACCTGAGGTTAATTAAACTGTGTATCTAATGCTTAATTACACCTTTTCCTCTCTAAAAGACTATCAACTTAAGCTTGGTAGATCAGTACAATAGATATTAGTTTTATGAGTCGCGATTCAGCTCTGCCTGAAAATTTCCTCAATATCCCTTGAGCCATGGAGAATGCGAATTACATCAATTCCATCATCAATTTCTCGGTAAAATACGACGTAATTACCCATTGGAAAACTCCGTAACCCTGCTAACAATTCCTCCCGCCTCTTACCCATTCCAGGATGAAGCGCCAGAGTTTGCAGCTTGCCCACCAACCGATCCAAAAACTCATCTGCCCGATCAGGGCTGTTTTCAGCAATAAATTCCCAAATGTCGAGCAAATCCAGTTCGGCTAACGGGCGTTTGATGATAACTGCCATTACTGCTGTTGCCTCTGCTGACGACGATATCG